>JAEWLD010000077.1 GCA_023393485.1 Bacteroidota bacterium | reverse complement strand
CGACTGGCTTTCGCCCCGCCGCCGCAACGCCCTAATCAAACCGAATCGCTTTTACCGGAGAAATCTTCGTAATGATATAAGACGGCACCAATAACACCACAAGGCAAACCGCGATCGTGCCAATGTTGAGCAGCGCGATGTAAAACCAGTTGAAATAAACCGGCGCTTCATTGACGTAATAGTTCTCAGGATCAAGCCGCACAACTCCAGTATAATGTTGCAACAGCAATAACCCGATGCCAATCACATTTCCCCAAAGCAGTCCACGGACAATCAAATGGAACGCGTTGTAGAGGAAAATTTTCCTGATGGAACGATTCCCCGCGCCAAGCGCTTTTAGAATACCTATCATCTGCGTGCGCTCAAGGATCAATACGAGCAAGGCCACGATCATATTGATGGTTGCCACGGCGATCATCAAACACAAAATCACCCAGATATTGACATCAAATAATTTGAGCCACTCAAAAATATAAGCGTATTTATTGGTGATTGGCTGGGTGTCAAGGGTCGAGCCGATGTTTTCATAAATCTCTTTACCCTTTTGGTCAATCTGGCTAAAATCATCAACAAAAACTTCAAAAGCGCCAACCTGGTCCGCCTGCCATTTGTTCATCCGCTGGACTTGTCGGATATCGCCGATGATAAACGTGCCGTCAAAATCCCGAAAACCCGAATCGTAAAGGCCGGACACCGTAAAATTTCTCGCGAACGGCAACTGGTTTCCCGTTTCTTTCATGAAAAACGTATTGAACCTCTCGCCGACTTTAAGATTAAGGCGGTTTGCGAGGTACTGCGAAATCAAAACTTCATTGCTGATGCCTGCTTTCAAATTGGGTTTGCGGCCGGAAACGATATATTCGTCGATGTTCTGCCAATCATAATCATTGCCGACGCCTTTCAGCACAACACCTTCAATAGCGCTTTCAGTACGGATAATTCCGGCTTTGTTGGCAACCGCCTGAATGTGCGCGATGCCATCGACCGAATTGAATTTGGGATAAAAGTTCTGTTTGGTCGAAATTGGGTTCAGGCTTACGTCGGACTGGTTGTCGTCGAAATTCGAAATAATGATGTGACCGTTGAATCCCGAAACTTTCTGCCTGATTTTCTGCTGCAGGCCAAGACCTGTCGCGACAGACACGATCATCATCACCATGCCGATGGCGACTGCCGATATCGCAATTTTTATAATTGGCGCCGATATAGTACTTTTATGCTGTTTTGCGCCAACAAGCCTTCGCGCAATAAAATATTCTAAATTCAATCCTATGCTTTCAAGTTCTGTTTTCAAAAATACGGTTTTATTGTTTGTGGTGTTTGCGATGTCGTGTGGAAATTCGGTGAAGTCGAAAGTCGACCCGAGCCCGCAGGGCGAATCGTACGGAGCGCAGCGGAGTAAAAGTCGAATGGCGAAAGAAGACGGTAAGCCGTCGAACGTCGAACGTCAAACGTCAAACGAGGTAACCATAGTGCCGAACGTTGCGCCCATTGTGACTGGTGCTGAAAACATCGAGGCTTATCGGCAGTTGTTGTCGGGCAAAAAGATCGGAATCGTGACCAATCAGACCGGCATTGTCAACATCGCCGCAAAAACCGGCGGCGTGAAAAACGGAAAGGGCGAAGTCGTGGGCGAATTTAAAGGTAAGCCCGAAACGCTTTCGGTCGTCGATTATTTACTGGGACAAAAAATCGATGTGCAAAAAATCTACGCGCCCGAACACGGTTTCCGCGGTACGGCCGATGCAGGCGAACTCGTCAAGGACGGCAAAGACACCCAAACCGGATTGCCGATCATTTCACTCTATGGCGACAATAAAAAGCCGAAAACCGAACAACTGGCTGGAATTGACATCATGGTTTTTGACCTGCAGGATGTCGGCGCACGGTTTTACACTTATATTTCGACGCTGCATTATGTGATGGAAGCCTGTGCGGAAAACAATATTCCACTTGTTGTTTTTGACCGGCCAAACCCGAACGGCGCGATTGTCGACGGCCCGATTTTGGAAAAGGAGTTTACGAGTTTTGTCGGCATGCATCCGATTCCGGTTTTACACGGATTGACAATTGGCGAATACGGCAAAATGATCAACGGCGAAAAATGGCTCAAAAACGGAATCCAGTGTAAACTTACCGTGATTCCGTGTTTGAATTACAGACGCGAAATGTTCTATTCGCTCCCGGTAAAGCCGTCGCCGAATTTGCCAGGCGATCAGGCAATCAATCTTTACGCAAGCCTTTGTTTTTTTGAAGGTACGAATGTCAGCGTCGGTCGCGGCACGAACAAGCAATTCCAGATTTACGGTTCGCCGGATTTGCCGGATACCGGGTTCAGCTTTACGCCGATGCCGAACGACGGCGCGAAAGAACCGCCGCAAAAAGGTAAATTATGTTATGGCGAGGATTTGTCGGATATACCGAAAGTCGACAGGCTCGAATTGAAATGGCTGATCAAAGCCTACAATACTACAAAAGACAAATCGAAGTTTTTTATCCCATTTTTTACCAAATTGGCCGGCACGAAAAAATTGCAGCAGCAAATCCAGGCCGGGAAATCCGAGGACGAAATCCGCCAAAGCTGGCAGCAAGGCCTCGCTGATTTCAAAAAAATAAGAAAACTTTATGAGATATACTGAGGTTTTTCACCGCTACAATCTGTATTTTAGTGGAAATAACAAACCTAAATCGAAAGCTATGAAAACAGCCGAATTCTTACTGCGCTACATGGATGAACTGCAACGCATTGTAGGTTTCATCAACGAATGGGTTGACAAGGCTTCAGAATTTTTCCTCAAGATAAAAGAATGGGTCGTAAAAGTCGTTGAATGGATTGAGCAGGCCATCGATGTCCTGGTGCAACAAATCGGCGGCCGCAAATCAACTGCGCATTTGATGTCTGACGATTACCTTTTCGTTTAATTACAGCGGCAACTTCTTTTTCATTTCCTCGACAATCCGGTACGCAGCCGGGCAGATTTCTACATTTTTCAGGGTAAGATTCGCGATTTGCTGGAACTTCTTGCGATCGGTGTGCGGAAATTCGCGACAGGCTTTCGGCCGAACGTCGTAAATCATGCAATATTTTCGGCATCGAGAAACGTACACGGAACAGATTGC
>JAEWLD010000049.1 GCA_023393485.1 Bacteroidota bacterium | reverse complement strand
TCCTTGTCGAAAAAATCGTGCTTTGCGGAATCACCGCCACGCCGCCGAATAAGGAAATCCATAAAACTGCTTTGGGCGCTACCGAAACCGTCGCTTGGGAACATGCGCCGTCAGTGGCCGAAGCAATCCAAAAACTAAAAGCCGAAGGCACTGCGGTCTATGCCGTGGAGCAAGTGGAGAATGCTGTCATGCTCAACGATTTTGTTGTCCGGCAAGGGAAAAAATACGCGCTTGTTTTTGGCAACGAAGTATTCGGCGTGTCAGAGCATGCAATCGCGCTTTGCGACGGCAGTATCGAAATTCCACAGCTCGGAACGAAACACTCGCTCAACATTTCGGTCAGCGCCGGCATTGTTGTCTGGGACTTGTTCCGGAAATTACAAAGCTGAAGCGCTTTCCCGAATCTGATCGAGGATGAAAATGTAATCTGATTGATTCTTGACGAAATCGCGGTCGGAAACATCAATGATCAATATATTCAATCCTGTTTGCGACTTGATGTAATCGAGATAGCCGCGGTTGATCTTCTCGAGATATTCCGCCGGAATTTCCTGCTCATAACTGCGGCCGCGCTGCCTGATGTTTTCCAGCAACCGATCGGTGTTTTGATAAAGATAGACGTACAAATCCGGTTTTGGCATTTCGCGGTAAATGATTTCGAACAATTTTCGATAAAGCCGATATTCATCTTCAGTCAAGGTCACTTTCGCAAAAATCAGCGATTTGAAAATGTGGTAATCGGCGACGATGAAATCCTTGAACAAGTCAAACTGCGCCAAATCGTCGGAAATTTGTTGGTATCGATCGGCCAAAAACGACATTTCGAGCGGAAACGCATAACGCGGTTGATCTTCGTAAAACTTCGGCAGGAACGGATTGTCGGCAAAACGCTCCAAAACCGTTTTGGCGTTGAAATCTTCTGCGATTTTCGTCGTCAATGTTGTTTTTCCTGCGCCAATATTGCCTTCAATCGCAATGTAATTGTAATGCGACAAATTGATTTCATCAAGCGGATTTTCGAGCTTACCGACGACTTTGCAAAGGCTTTTATCCTCGGACAATCGCAGTAAATCGGGCAAATGTCTTTGCAGGATCGGATGACGCCAATCAAGATTCAGATCGCGCATCGGCAAGAGCACGAACATTCTGTCCTGCATATGCGGATGCGGCACATGCAGGCCATCTGTAGCGATGATGTCTTCGTTAAATGCAATCAGGTCGATATCGATCAGGCGCGATTGATAGCCGTAGGAAGTTGTCCGCTGGCGACCCATTTCCTTTTCAATGCCGAGGATTGCCTTGAGGATTTCTTCGGCCGAATGCATTGTATGCAACGTCAGTGCGCAATTGTAAAATGCCTCGCCTTCAAAACCCCAGGCAGGCGTTTCATACAATCGCGAAACTTTCATGACCGTTCCGGCTTTTTCATGGATCAGCGCGATGGCCGAACGGATGTTCACGAGCCTGTCACCTAGGTTGCTGCCCAAGGATAAAACGACCAGATTTTGTACTTTCATAAAGATTCCGGCGCGTTGGCCCGAAGGGTTTGACAGCACAAATTAACTAAAAAGAATAGGAGAATAAAACTATATTTGCTGGCTTGTTGATAACTTCTTCGGCAGATAAAGCTGTAACTTTTACAACGGATTTTAAACTAAATACTAAAAATAACTATGAAATTTCTATCGAATGTGCTGGCCGTAATTGTCGGGTTGTTCATCTTCACGATGGTGTTCTTTTTTGGCATTTTACTCATCGGTGCCGCTGCGGGAAGCGGTGACAAGACAACGCGCGTGGCCAGCAACTCGGTCATCGAGCTCGATTTGGATCGCGTGACGCTTGACTACGCCGGAAAATCATTTTACAAGGATTTTGACTATTCCGAAACAAATTACGACGGGCTTTCAGACGTGATCAAAGCAATTGACTACGCCAAAACCGACGATAAAATCAAGGGCATTTCAATCTTGAACCACACCGCCGAACTCGGAGTAGCGCAGACCAAAGCCTTGCGCGACGCTTTGGACGACTTCAAGACTTCGGGCAAGTTCGTTGTCGCCTATTCAAATTTCTATACCCAGAAAGATTATTATCTAGGTTCGGTTGCTGACACGATTTATCTCAATCCTGTCGGGCTTCTCGAGTTCAAGGGTTTGTCCACCGAAGTAATGTTCTATAAAGACCTGCAAGACAAATCGGGCGTTAATATTGAAATCGTCCGGCACGGCAAGTACAAAAGCGCGGTCGAACCGTTCCTCGACAACAAAATGAGCGATGCCAACCGCGAGCAGATTTCGACATTGCTTGGATCGGTTTGGAATTCACTGGTCAAAGATATTTCGAAAAGCCGCAATATTCCGATTGAGAAACTCAATGAAATTGCGACCGACGTGGCTGCGCGGACGCCTGAAATGGCAAAATCGCAAGGCCTGATCGACCAAATTGTTTATGAAGATACTTATCACGACGCGATCAAAAAAGCGTTGAAAGTTGACCGAGACAAAGATTACAAATCGGTCAAAATACTCGATTATGCCAAAAATATTGCGACGACTTCGCGCTCGGGCAGCAACAGCCGAATCGCGATTATTTACGCCCAAGGTGAAATTCTTAGTGGCGAAGGCAGTGAATCATATGTTGGCGAAGGTTCGATGCGCCGCGCAATCAAAGAAGCACGCGAGGACGACGATGTCAAAGCGATTGTGTTGCGCGTGGATTCGCCGGGCGGCAGCGCGCTTACGGCCGAACTGATCTGGCGCGAAATTGAACTGACCAAAAAAGTCAAGCCTGTCATTGTTTCAATGGGCAATCTTGCCGCGTCGGGCGGTTACTATATTGCATGTAACGCCGATGAGATTTACGCCGAAGAAAACACGATTACCGGTTCGATTGGCGTTTTTGGCATGTTGCCGAATTTCACCAACCTTGCGACAAAGGTCGGGATTCACACAGAACGCGTCGCAACGCATGACAACGGCGCCGATTACAGCCCTTTTCTTCCGCTGAATGACAAATTCAGAGGGCTTGCCCAGGAACAGGTTGAAACAATCTACACTACATTTGTCAATCGCGTGGCGGCCGGACGCAAAATGACTTTTGAACAGGTTGACGCGATCGGACAAGGCCGCGTCTGGTCTGGAGCCGATGCGCTGCGGATTGGGTTGGTCGACAAAATCGGCGGGCTTGACGATGCGATCAAAGCGGCTGCCGCCAAGGCAAAAATCCAAAAATATTCAACTCGAAATTATCCTGAATACGAAAAAGATCTCGGCGATTTGCTCCGTTCGTTCGGGCTTCCGTTTGCCGCGACAAAAGAAAGTGTTTTGCGCGAAGAGCTCGGTGAGGAAAATTATTTGATACTGGAACGGCTTAGGAAAATATCGAAAGAAAAAGGCGTTCGCGCGATGATGTCATTTGAATTGAACATTCATTAGGAATTTTTACGGGTTTCCCGCACTGGATCAATTCAGGATATTTGTAATTTACCTTCAGGGAAGGGGCACGTTCATCCCTTACGGAACTTCAGCGAAATGCCAATACGGGAAAACCGCATGATTTCATAAAATGTCACGAATAACGGTGTTTGCCATTTTCAGGCGCAAGTCCGAATCACTTCATCGTCAAACAGAAACCAAAAGCGCCATAAAGTAAATTTTATCGCGCTTTTTCCGTTTATAACCATAAATTTGTGTAGCCGAATTTTTATAAAACTTCGCCCGTATGCTAAAGAAAATCCTCAAAATACTCGGTATTGTCTTATTGTTGCTCGTCATCGCGGTGTTCGCCGTGCCTTACTTTTTTAAGGATGCGATCAAGGATAAAATCGTCGCGACGGTCAACAAAAATCTCGACGCCACTGTATCGCTCGGCGATTACGATCTGAGCCTTTGGCGCAACTTCCCAAATGCCAGCGTCAATCTTGAAAAACTGACCATCGTCAACAAAGTGCCGTTCGCCGGCGATACGCTGATTTCATTCGGCGAAGTTGACCTCGACATGTCAATCAAAGAATTGTTCAAAGACAAATCCGAACCCATCGACATCGACGGTTTCTCATCGAAAAATGGCTTGGTCAACATCATTTTCAACAAAGACGGCATTGGCAATTTTGACATCGCGCTTGAAAATGCAAAAAAGAAAGACGATGCCGGCAAAAGCGATCCAATGGCTTTCAAGGTCAAGAAATACAAACTTGAGAATTTCCGCTTTAAGTATACCGACGAAAAATCGAAAATCCGTTTGGCGATCGACAGCCTGAACCATTCCGGCACCGGGGATTTTACAGAGACGAAATTCAATCTTGTCACTGAATCAACAGCAAAAGTCTCGCTCGATATCGACAAGGCAAACTACCTCAATAAAGTGCCGTTCACGCTCAATGCCACGCTCGGCATCGATACCGAACAACAGCAATATTCATTTAAGCAAAACAAGGCTTTAATCAACAAGTTGCCGCTTGAGTTTGACGGTTTCATCAAAATCCTCGACCAAGGCCAGCAGTACGATTTGACTTTCAAAACGCCGAGTTCGGATTTCAAGAATTTCCTCGGGCTGATTCCGTCGGCGTATTCGGGGAGTTTGGCCAACGTGAAAACCACCGGGAATTTTACCGTTGACGGTTTTGCAAAAGGCATTTATTCGGATACTACGGTTCCGGAATTCAACATCGCGATCGCGTCAAACAACGCATCGTTCCAATATCCGGATCTGCCGAAATCGGTGGAAAACATCGTCATCGACACCAAAATTGTCAATGATACCGGTATTTTAAATGACACGTACATCAATCTCGACCAACTTGCCTTCAGGATTGATCAGGATGTCTTCAACGCAAAAGCAAATATTCGCAATGTGTCGGCCAATCCGCTGGTCGACGCGCAATTGAAAGGCACCGTAAATCTCGCAAACTTGTCAAAAGCGTATCCGATCAAATTGAAAAAACCGATGTCGGGCATATTGAAGGCCGATGTCGAGACGACTTTTGACATGCAATCCGTCGAGAAAAGCCAGTACCAGAACATCCGCAATTCGGGTAACATCGACCTGACCGGGTTCCAGTATACCGACGACAACGGCAAAGCGCTCAACATCGGCAAAGCCATCGTCGAATTTACCCCGAGCCGGATCAATCTGCAAAAACTCACCGCCCAGACTGGCAAAACAGATTTGGATGTCAACGGAACGCTGGAGAATTTTTACGGCTTCGTATTTAAAAACCAAGTACTCAAAGGCAATTTCAACCTGCATTCAAACCAATTGGCCGTCGCCGATTTCATGACTGAAGACAGCCCGAAAAAGGCAACTCCGACAAAACAGGAAGCGCTTAAAATCCCTGCGTTTCTTGACTGTACGCTCAATGCAAACGCAAACACGGTGCTTTACGACAATCTTGTGCTAAAAAACGTGACCGGCAAAGTCACGATCCGCGATGAAAAAGTGACCCTTGAAAACGTCAAGACCAATATGCTCGGCGGGCTGATCGGGGTTGCGGGCAATGTATCGACAAAAAGCAAAGTGCCGACGTTCGAGATGAAACTTAAACTGAGTTCGGTTGATATCGCCCAAACGTTTACCCAGCTTGACATGATGAAGAAAATTGCGCCGCTGGCCGGAGTGGTCAATGGCAAGCTCAATTCGGGAATCAACGTCGCCGGGACGCTCGACCCAATCGCAATGACGCCGAACCTGACCACAATAACCGGCGATTTGGCGGGCGAACTGATTTCAACGGTGATCAACGGCACGACATCGCCACTTTTGACATCGCTTGACAACAACCTTAACTTCATCGACCTCAGCAAAATAAACCTCAACGATTTGAAAGCCGCTTTGACCTTCAGCAACGGCAAGGTGAATTTGAAACCGGTCGCGTTAAAATATAAAGATATCAGTATCGAGTTCAACGGAAGCCACGGCTTTGACCAGAATATGAATTACAATCTCAAATTCAATGTGCCGGCGAAATATCTGGGTACAGAAGTCAATAACCTGATTGCGAAACTGACGCCGGCCGACGCGAAAAAAATTGAAAATGTTCCGATCGTGGCAACAATGACCGGCAATTTCAAGAATCCTGCAATCAAGACCGATGTCAAACAAGCCGTAACCAACCTGACGATGCAACTCGTCAAGATGCAGCGCGACAAACTCGTTCAGCAAGGCACGACGACGCTCGGGAACATTCTTGGCAACGCGACCAATCCGAAGCCGAAAGACACGACAAAATCCGAACAGCCAAAGACCAATAATGTAAAAACCCAGGCGGGAAATTTAATCAAGGATATTTT
>JAEWLD010000185.1 GCA_023393485.1 Bacteroidota bacterium | reverse complement strand
ACACCGTATTGCCCGGCGTCCGGCTCAAAACGTAATCGGCTACGGCTACGAGCGTATATTCTTCGCCGAACATTTCACCGTCTTCCGAGATGAACGCCAAACGGTCGACGTCAGGGTCGACGACGATGCCCAAATCAGCCTTTTCAGCTCGAACAAGCTCACAAATGTCTTTCAAATGCTCCTTCAAAGGCTCGGGGTTGTGCGGAAAATGGCCGTTTGGCTCGCAATATAATTTAACGACTTCGACGCCCATCTGTTCAAGCAGGTTGGGAATGATCACGCCGCCCGACGAATTCACGCCGTCAACCACAATCTTGAATTTCGATGCCTGAACGGCTTCAACGTCAACCAGATGCAAATCGAGCACTTCGTCGATGTGAATGTCCATGTACGCGTGATTCTCAGTCACTTCACCGAGATTGTCGACATCCGAAAAATCAAATGCTTCATCTTCTGCGATCTGCAAAATTTTCTCACCTTCCACACCGCTCAGGAATTCGCCTTTCTCGTTAAGCAGTTTGAGCGCGTTCCATTGTTTGGGGTTATGCGAGGCCGTGAGGATGATTCCGCCATCGGCCTTTTCAAGCGGAACGGCAACTTCAACCGTCGGCGTGGTCGAAAGCCCGAGATCGATCACATCGATACCTAGCCCAACAAGCGTATTGACCACCAGATTGTGGATCATCGGCCCCGAAATGCGCGCGTCGCGGCCAATTACCACGGTCAGTTTTTCTTTATTTGAATAGCTTTTGAGCCACGTCCCGTAAGCCGCAGCGAATTTCACTGCATCAATTGGCGTCAGGTTATCGCCGGTTTTTCCGCCAATTGTTCCGCGGATGCCTGAGATTGATTTGATTAAAGTCATTGATTATTTTAAATTTTAAATTCTAAATTTTAAATTTTAAATTGGGCGTGCCGGCGTTATCATGCCCGGTGTCTCAATCGGCAAAATTCAACGCCGTCGCGCTGTCCACTATATCTTTTGCTCGCCGGCTCGCAAAAGGATGTCGTTCCCATCGCTCACGCGGCCGGCTGCTTCAGCCGAAACGTTGTGCAAATATAGGATTTGAAAGTTTTAAAAATGCGCTTTCGCCGAGTTTCGGTTCATCTGCAAATTTTCCCGACATAAGAATCACTATCTTTGGGAAGCACCCAATTTAAAATTTAAAATTTAAAATTTAAAATATCTCGTGAACTTCCTCGCGCACATCTACCTCTCCGGCGACAACGATCTTATCAAGATCGGGAATTTCATGGCAGATGGCATACGGGGCAAGGATTTCACCCACTTTCCGCCCGATGTGCAAAAAGGCATTCTCCTGCATCGCGCAATCGATACTTTCACTGATGCGCATCCGATTTTCAGGCAAGGCACCAAACGGCTTCACGAAAAATACCACCATTACGCCGGGGTGATTCTCGACGTGTTCTACGATCATTTTCTCGCAAAAAACTGGAATCGGTATTCTGCTGAAAAACTGGATGATTCTGCAAAAAAATTTTACCAATCGCTTGAAGACAATTACGCATTGCTGACCGATCGGGCCAAGCGCGTTTTGCCATTCATGAAGGCAGATAATTGGCTCGTGCGTTACGCTACTGTTGCCGGAATTTCCAAAACTTTGTCTAATATGGACAGGCGAACCGGAAATGAATCCGGGATTTCGGGCGCACCGGCCGAACTTTTGCAATATTATAACAATTTCGAAAGCGAATTTTCCGACTTTTTTGATGAACTTTATAAGATGGCATCCCAAAAGCTATCTGAATTATGACATTGAAATTTTACAAAATCCGAAAATTCAAAAAAACAAACTTTACCCGAAAATCATTCTTCCTATTGTCGCTGATGTTGTTGGCGGCATGCAAGTCCAAACAAACAGAAGTTTACCCCTCGGGCGTGGTTGCCCAAAAGGCGATGGTTGTCTCGGCGCGTGAAGAAGTATCACAGATCGGGCGTGAGATCATGCAGCGCGGCGGCAATGCGTTTGACGCAATGATCGCTACCGAGATGGCGCTTGCCGTGGCTTATCCGTATGCCGGAAGCCTCGCCGGCGGCGGTTTTATGGTTTACCGTACCAAAGACGGCAAAACCGGAGCGCTCGATTATCGCGAAAAAGCGCCGTTCGCGGCCAAACAAAACATGTATCTCGATGCGCGCGGCAACGTTATTCCAGATAAAAGTACAGTCGGCGGGCTTGCCGTGGCCGTTCCGGGAACAATTGCGGGAATGTTTGAAGTCCATAAAAAATTCGGTTCGCTGCCGATGAGCGAAATCCTCAAGCCGGTAATCGAACTCGCAGAAAAAGGCGTTGTCGTGACCAAACACGACGAAAGCCATTTGAATTCGGCCCACGAAGCACTGGTAAAAAACAACGATGCCGAAAGCCTTTATGCCAAGACCTATGTGGCGGGCAATATCATCAAAAACCCAAAACTTGCCGAAACGCTGCGGCGCGTTGCCAAAAACGGCCGCGATGAATTCTACAAAGGCGAGACAGGTAAAACAATGGTCGCTTATCTCAAAGAAAAAGGCGGAATCATCACGATGGAAGATCTCGAAAAATATGAGGCAAAATGGCGTGAACCGATACAATTCAAATACAAAGAGCTTCGCATAACCTCGATGTCGCCACCGAGCAGCGGCGGAATCTGTTTGGCGCAAATCATGAAAATGATCGAAAAGTACAATCTTCGCGGCCTCGGGTTCAATTCCGACGGCTATATCCAAACGCTGGTTGAGGCCGAACGCCGTTCATTTGCCGACAGGGCTTATTATCTCGGCGATCCCGATTTTGTCCACATCCCGAAAAGTGAATTGCTCGACAGCATTTACCTACAACGGCGAATGGGTGATTTCACTTTTGGCAAAGCGGGTAATTCCGAAAAAATCCAGCGCGGATTTGTCACCGGAACCGAAAGCATGGAAACCACACACTATTCGATTGTCGATCAGTTCGGCAATGCCGTTTCGGCCACGACAACGCTCAACGCGGATTACGGCTCGAAACTTTTCTGCGACGAACTTGGTTTTTTTCTCAACAGCCAAATGGACGACTTCAGCGTCAAGGCTGGCCAGCCGAATTCATACGGGCTTGTTGGCGACAAGGCAAATAAAATCGAGCCCGGAAAACGCATGTTATCATCGCTGACGCCCACAATCGTTGAGCGCAAAGGCAAACTGTATATGGTTTTGGGAACGCCAGGCGGCTCAACAATCATCACTTCGGTGCTCCAAACGATTTTGAATGTCTACGAATTCAATATGCCGATGCAGGTTGCCGTTGACGCGCCGCGTTTCCACCATCAATGGCTGCCCGACGAAATCAATTATGAACCTGGTGCGATTGGCCCAAACGGCATGCAGATCCTCAAAAAGAAAGGATATAAACTCAATGGTAAAAACATGCCGATCATCGGGAAGGTCGATGCGATTCTGGTGTTGCCGGATGGCCGTTTGCAAGGCGGCGCAGACTATCGCGGCGACGATACCGCGGTAGGTTTTTGAGCGGCTTACAGCTTTTTGCTATCTTTGCGCGTCAGTTTCCAATAATGCCGAGTAAGAAAACGCCAGTTCATAAAATCGCTTTCCGCAATATTTTCAGGCATGTAGAAAATTTTTTCTTCATGCTCAGGGATTTGCTTGATGAGCGGCATTTCATTTACGTTTCGAGCGTAATCGTTGCCCTGTCGTGTTCGGCGGCGGTGATCATCCTGAAAATTTTTGCCCACCAGATTTTTGTCTGGGCTAACATCATCAACAGCTACCTCAAATTGCCTTATATCAACAGTTTGCTGCCTATCGCCGGTATTCTGTTGACCGTTTTCGTAATCAAAAACCTGCTCGACAACAATCTCGAAAAAGGAAGCTCAAAAATCCTGTATGCGGTTGCCAAAAAAGGCGGCATAATTCCAAAGAAACAGATGTACGCGCAAATGCTCACGAGTTCACTGACTGTCGGGCTCGGCGGATCGGCCGGTCTGGAATCGCCGATTGTGATCACCGGCGCCGCATTCGGTTCCAATTACGCCCAGCGATACAGGCTTTCGCAAAAAGACAGGATTTTGCTTTTGGCCTGCGGCGTTTCGGCCGGTATCAGCGCCGCATTCAACGCTCCGATCGCAGGGGTTTTGTTCGCCATTGAGGTCATTTTGACCGACATCACGATTTCGGCATTCATCCCGATCATGATTTCGGCCGCAACCGGCGCGCTAGCGGCAAACGTCATGCTCGGCGACGATATTTTGCTGTCATTCAAAACCCAGCTCGAATTTGATTACCGGAACTTGCCGTATTATGTCGCGTTGGGCATCCTTGCCGGATTCGTATCGATCTACCACGCGCGGAATTTCAGGAAAGTCGAGGCTTTTTTTGCCCGGATCAAGGACAAGGCATATAAACGGGCGCTTTTTGGCGCGTCGATGCTGGCGATACTGATTTTCTTTTTCCCGGTTCTTTTTGGCGAAGGCTATGAAACCATCAAGACGCTGGCCGGCGAAGATCCCGGGAAATTACTCGACAATACCTGGCTCGAGCGCTTCAGGGAAAACCAATGGATCATCCTGGGTTTTGCCGGCGCCGCGGCTTTGCTCAAGACCTTTGCGACCGGAATCACAATCGGAAGCGGCGGTAATGGCGGCAACTTTGCACCGTCGCTTTTTGTTGGGTCGTATCTCGGTTTTTCGGTTGCCAAAATCGTCAACCTAACCGGACTGACCCATACGCTTCCCGTGACCAATTTTACCGTTGTAGGCATGGCCGGCATATTGAGCGGTCTGTTCCATGCGCCGCTTACCGCAATTTTTCTCATCGGCGAAATTACCGGCGGCTATGGGCTGATGCTTCCGCTGATGATTGTCTCGTCGATCAGTTTTGCGGTATCGCGCCAATTTGAAAAATATTCTATGGACGTCAAGCATCTCGCAGACAAAGGCCATGTATTCACCAGCGATAAAGACAAAAACATCTTGTCGGGCATTGACATCCTCAACCTGGTCGAAACCGACATGCAGGTCATCAGGCGCGAAGACAACCTTGATTATGTCATCGAGCTTTTGGCGACTACGCCGCAGAAAATGTTTGCCGTGACCGATCATAAGAATACGCTTGTCGGGGTCATCGATTTTGAACAGATCAGGCC
>JAEWLD010000313.1 GCA_023393485.1 Bacteroidota bacterium | reverse complement strand
ACATGGAACCAGCAAAATTCGGGCGTAACAACCCATTTGCGCGATGTCAGGATGCTTTCGCCAACCAAGGCGATTGTTGTTGGCGAAAACGGCAAAATTCTCAAAAACGAGAATATTACGTGGCTTGGTACCGATGACCTGGCAGTTGCTCCGACGACGGTTTACCCGAATCCGGTCAGTGATTTCCTAAATATCAAATCGGCTCAGGTTATCGAATCAGTGCGGATCACCAATCTTTCAGGTCAGGTTGTCAGAGCGTTCAGGCCGTCGGTCGAGTCGGTCGCGCAAATAGATATGGTTGATTATGCCTCGGGTGTGTACTTTGTCACGATTGGTTCTGCAGGCCAAAGCGTCGTAAAGAAAGTAGTAAAGAACTAGCCCGTCAGAAAGTCAAATCCGTCGGCAATCTGAACCGAACGCCCGAACTGACCCAAGGTAAATGAAAAAAGAAACGCTGCTCATCGTATTTTTCATTGCGCTTAAATTCCTCCTGCAATACGCGCTGATCGCGCCAGGATATGATCTGCACCGCGATGAATATCTGCATCTCGATCAAGGGCATCATCTATCTTGGGGATATTTATCCGTACCGCCGCTTACGTCGTGGATTTCATGGTTGATTGCCGCATTGGGCAATGGCGTGTTTTGGGTGAAATTCTTTCCGGCGCTATTCGGCGCTTTGACCATTTGGCTGGTATGGAAACTCATCGGCGTGCTCGGCGGCGGACTATTCGCGCAATCGTTGGCAGCAGTGTCGCTTATTTTTTCGGCTTTGCTCAGGATTAACATGTTATATCAGCCAAATTCGGCCGACGTGTTTTTCTGGGCGTGGCTGTATTTTGCGCTTATCATGTATTTCAAGACCGATAGCTCAAAATGGCTTTGGCACGCTGGCGTTGCATTCGGGTTGGGATTTCTCAACAAGTACAATATCGCGTTTTTGGCAATCGGGCTTCTGCCGGCTTTGTTGCTTACCCCGCAACGGAAAATATTCGGAGAAAAAAAACTTTATCTGGCGGCAATCGTCGCCTTGCTGATCATGCTTCCAAACCTGATCTGGCAGTCGCAAAACGGATTTCCCGTCGTTCACCACATGAGCGAACTCGCCAAGACCCAGCTCAAAAAGGTCAGCCGGCTTGACTTTTTAAAAGAACAAATCTTGTTTTTCATCGGGTCGATCTTGATTTTGCTGAGCGCATTCCCAGCTTTGGCGCTGACTCGGGCGTTCAGGAATTACCGTTTTGTTTTCCTCTCGTTTGTCTTTACCGTTACGCTGTTTGTGCTGCTTCGTGCCAAAGGATATTACGCAATCGGGCTGTATCCGATACTATTTGTCTTCGGCGCAATCTATTGGGAAGTCGCATTGCGGCGAATACGGATGCTCAAACCGGTGATGTTGCTATTGCCGATTGTTGTTTTCATCCCGATCATCGACATCGCATTTCCAATAAAAAGCCCGCACGAAATTGCGCTCAACAATAAAAAATACAAAAAACTCGGGCTTCTGCGATGGGAAGACGGCCAGGAACACGCGCTGCCGCAGGATTTCGCCGACATGATTGAATGGCGGAATATGGCTGCGATTGTAGATCAGGCGTATGCGACAATTCCCAACGCTTCAGAAAACACGCTTGTGCTTTGCGACAATTACGGACAGGCGGGCGCGATCAATTATTACACGCGCCACAAAAGCCTGCACGCGGTTTCGTTTAGCGCGGATTACATCGACTGGATTCCAAAAAACAAGCGGTTTGTCAACGTGATCGCCATCAAAGACGAGACAGACGATGATTCCGGACGAAGCGCCGAGCTTCCGCTATTCGGTTCGGTTGAGCCGGTTGGCCAGATCACCAATCCGCTGGCGCGTGAATACGGGACAAAAATTTTCGTGTACCGAAATGCCCATGCCGATATCAACAAACGCATTTTTGACGAAGCCGCCGAGAAAAAAAGAAGCGTCAATTAATTTCCTGTAGTTGTTAAAAAATAGTACTTTGTATTGTATAGTACACCAGAACATATATCTTTGGTTTTCATTTAAATCATCAATCATGAAAATCAAATCAATTTTATTGCTGCTCATCGGCACCGCGGCCATTGGGCAAACCCCTGACAAAGCCAGTTTCGACCAATATTGGCAAGCACTCGAGTCAAACAATAAATTTATGGGCAGTTTTTCGATGTCCAAAAACGGGCAGCAGGTTTATGCCAGATCAGTAGGTTTTGCCGATGTCGAAAAAATCGGAAATGGTCGGGATCATTGCCGGTTCGCCAAGCGATTTTGAGCCCGACGGCAAAGCCGATTACAGCAATTCGAATTTTGTTCTGCTGACCTTCATTTTAGAGAAAACCTTCAAAAAAACGTATGCGGAATTGGTCAGGCAAAAAATAACGGCTCCGCTCGGGCTCAAGTCCACTTATTATGGAGGAAAAATCAACCCCTCGGCCAACGAGGCGTTTTCATACCAATACAAGGCAAAATGGGAAAAAGAACCCGAAACCGACATGTCTATTCCAGCCGGCGCCGGCGCAATCGTGTCAAATGTGTCTGACCTTTCAGGGTTTATTGAGGCACTATTCGATGGAAAACTCATCTCGGCTGCAAGCCTCGAGCAAATGAAAAGCATCCGCGACGGTTATGGCATGGGAATGTTCGAAATCAAAATCGCCGATAAAACAGGTTACGGGCACAATGGCGGGATTGACGAATTTACATCGATGCTCGCTTATTTTCCGGCTGATAAGACAACGCTCGCCCTGACATCAAACGGCAAAATGTTCAGCATGAATAAAATTGCCAAAGCCGCAATTGACTGGCAGTCCGGAAAGCCCGTTGAAATCCCGGAGTTCAAGTCTTATACTTATAAGAACACGACTGAAGCGCTCGATGCGTTGGTCGGCGTCTATGGCTCGCCGGATATGCCATTGAAAATCACGATTACCAGGGACGGAACAACGTTGGTGGCACAGGGCGACGGGCAGTCTGCGTTTCCACTTGACGCCGAGGCCAGGAATATATTCAGGTTTGATACGGCCGGAATCGTACTCGAATTCAATCCGTCAGAAAGCAAAATGATCTTGAAGCAAGGTGGACGGGTTTTCAATTTCACCAAAGAATAGAAAGTTGGTTTCACTTTTAATTTGGTTAAATCTTCGCTTGCCGAAAGCCAAAATAAAAAGTACTTTTGCAGCAGCTAACTTATATTGAAAATGGTTGAAAGCAGCAGCTGTGATTGGCCATAAAAAAAAATTATAAATGAAACCCAACACACAACAACTCAGCAAAATGACCGTGCAGGTACGCCGCGACATATTGCGAATGGTGCACGCGGTCAACTCGGGGCATCCGGGCGGGTCATTGGGCTGTGCCGAATTTTTCGTCGTATTGTACCAGTATTTGATGGATCGTAAGAATTCGTTTGATATGGACGGTGTCGGCGAAGACATTTTTTTCTTGTCAAACGGTCATATTTCGCCTGTGTTCTACAGCGTTTTGGCACGCAGCGGCTATTTTCCGATCAGTGAATTGGCCACTTTCCGTCACATTGATTCGCGCCTCCAGGGCCACCCGACCACGCACGAGGGATTGCCTGGTGTTCGCGTCGCTTCAGGTTCGCTCGGACAAGGCATGAGCGTCGCGATTGGTGCGGCATTGGCCAAAAAGCTAAACAAAGATTCCCATATCGTTTACAGTCTTCACGGCGACGGTGAATTGCAGGAAGGCCAGAATTGGGAAGCGATGATGTACGCCGCCGCGTATAAGGTCGACAATCTGATCGCTACGGTCGATCTCAACGGCAAGCAAATCGATGGCTCTACCGATGAGGTTTTGCCAATGGGCAGCATCCGCGCCAAGTTTGAAGCTTTCGGCTGGGATGTAGTCGAGATTTTCAAAGGCAATGATATCGATTCGATCATCTCGGGCATGACCGATGCCAAGTCGCGCACCGGCCAGGGTAAACCAGTCTGCGTTTTGCTCCATACCGAAATGGGACACGGCGTCGACTACATGATGCATACGCATGCATGGCACGGCAAAGCGCCAAACGACGCGCAGCTTGAAGCGGCATTGTTGCAGAATTATCTTGAGGACGAAACGGATTATTAATCGGTGGCTGGTTGCTAGTAGCTAGCGGCTAGACAATTAGATCGTGTCACGACAATATTCAGTCGTCAATAAATTACAGCTAATAAATTTGAGAACAAAGTTGCGGCTAGCACGAATATCTAGCCACTGGCTACTAACAACTAGCAACTAAATGAAAAAATACGAAAACACAGGAAGTAAAGATACCCGTTCGGGCTTCGGCGCAGGTCTTGCCGAACTCGGACAAAAGAACGAAAACGTAGTGGCCTTGTGTGCTGATCTAATTGGCTCGTTAAAAATGGACGAATTCAAGAAAAACCATCCCGAGCGTTTTTTTCAGGTTGGTATCGCCGAGGCGAACATGATCGGCATTGCCGCCGGACTGACTATTGGCGGGAAAATCCCGTTCACCGGAACGTTCGCCAATTTCTCTACCGGCCGCGTCTATGACCAAATCCGTCAGTCGGTCGCATATTCTGATAAAAACGTAAAGATTTGCGCATCGCACGCAGGCCTGACCTTGGGCGAGGACGGCGCAACGCACCAGATTCTGGAAGATATCGGTCTCATGAAAATGCTGCCGGGAATGACCGTCATCAACACCTGCGACTACAATCAAACGAAGGCTGCGACCATCGCGATTGCCGACCATCACGGCCCGGTTTATTTGCGTTTCGGTCGTCCGGTCGTGCCGAACTTTACGCCGGCTGACCAAAAATTCGAGATCGGAAAAGCGGTCATGCTCACCGAAGGCAATGACGTGACGATTGTCGCGACCGGACATTTGGTCTGGGAAGCTTTGCAGGCTGCCGAAGCACTCCAGGCCAAAGGCATTTCTGCCGAAGTCATCAACATCCACACAATCAAACCCCTTGACGAAGAAGCCATTTTAAAGTCACTCAAGAAGACAAAATGCGTCGTGACGGCCGAAGAGCACAACATTCTCGGCGGGCTTGGCGAAAGCGTTGCGCGAGTGCTGTCTATGCAACAGCCTGCGCCGCAGGAATTCGTGGCGGTCAACGACAGCTTTGGCGAGTCCGGAACGCCGGAACAATTGATGGAAAAATACAGGCTTAACAGCGCGGCAATCGTTGAAGCTGCGGTGCGAATCCTCAAAAGAAAATAATCACGAAGTTTTTTCAATAAAAAATCCCGCTCATTTTAAGCGGGATTTTTTGTTATAAGTAAGAAGAATTAATTACAGGTCTGTCCGTTGCTGTCAGGATCGAGGTAGTTTGGAACGCCATCGCTGTCGCAATCCTCAAAAATAAGGTTGTTGCCCGCGTCAAAATGGATTTCGTGTTTGGTCAGAATGCCGTCGCCATCATCGTCAATGTCGAGCATGTTGATCACGCCGTCGCCATCGGTGTCTACTTCAATTACCGATGTCTCAGGATGTTCAGGGTCGGTTTCATCTTTTGACAGAATGCCGTCGCGGTCGTGATCACTGTAATTGAGTTCGAAGAGCTTGAACGACATTACCATAGGCGAGTAGGAAGGCAAGCTTCCAGCGACCTGCGAAAAATAGCCAAGGCCCGACGGAATGAACATCACCCCGGCACCGAAATCCGAAAACGATACAGGATCAGGTCCGCCACCCGAAGTGTAAAAGCCGGTCTTGAAAAAAGGAATGATTTCCTGCATGCCGCGCACGGCTGTTGGAATCCAAGTGGCAGGCGATTGGTCAAAAACCGTAGGGTCATTTTTGGCGTCAATTCGAACGCCTTTATAACCGATATAGACTGAATCAACAGCCGACGGCGCCTGATTTGCACCTTCGCGGAAGCTGATATAATATATTTTATAAGTAAAATCGCCGTGTGCCGCAACTGTGACTTCTTTGAAGTTCAGCGGATAATCGGTTTGGTTGCGGATGCTGGTACCTTGATTTTCCACTGTGATTTTGCTGAAAGTCACATCGAAGTCCGGTGAAACCTCCATTTTGTAATGGTCAAGAAAATAGTCGATCGTATCAATATCCTTTTGGTATTGCTCCTGGTAGTCGCGCAACGGAATTGTATCGGGCCCGTCATCCTGCGAACACGAAACAACAGTGGCCATAAGCGCCAAAACGATGATTGACAATACCTTGTAAAATTTGCTCATAGCGGAATTTTTTTGAGTGCGCAAGATACAATATTGGTTTATTTTTGTAAAAGATTTAACGCCGAATTTGGAAAATGATTGTTAACCGCTATGAGAGTCGATAAATATCTTTGGTGCGTGCGTTATTACAAGACGCGCAACATGGTGACCGAAGCCGCCAAAAAAAACCAAATCACCGTAAATGGTCAAATCGCCAAGCCTTCAAAAGAAGTGTTTCCGGGCGATAAAATCACGTTTCGCAAAGACCAGATTACGCGCGTGGTTTCGGTGCTGGAC
>JAEWLD010000305.1 GCA_023393485.1 Bacteroidota bacterium | reverse complement strand
CGGTAAACTGTGCCCATTCGCTGCCCGACAACTTGAGGTAAATAAAATAAAAAGCGACCGCGATGATCAAAACTTTGGCGGCGGCAGTCAGGAATTGCTTAGATTTGTCGGGAAGTGAAAACATTGGCACAAAGTAACGATAAATTGGCGAATGAACGGATCATTCTCGGCATCGATCCGGGCACGACTGTCATGGGTTTTGGCATCATCAGAGTCGTTGGCAAGCAAATGGAATTCGTCCAGCTCAATGAACTCATTCTCAGTAAATATGACGACCATTACACCAAGCTCAGGGTGATTTTTGACCGCACGATCGAGCTCATCGAAACGCATTACCCGGACGAAATCGCGATTGAAGCGCCGTTCTTCGGCAAAAATGTCCAGTCAATGCTCAAACTCGGGCGCGCACAAGGCGTTGCGATGGCAGCCGGACTCTCGCGTCAAATCCCGATTACCGAATACGAACCCAAGAAAATCAAAATGGCGATTACCGGAAACGGCAGCGCCAGCAAGGAACAAGTCGCCAAAATGCTGCAGCAATTGCTCGGGCTTAAAACACTTCCTAAAAATCTCGACTCAACCGATGGTCTGGCGGCTGCGGTTTGCCATTTTTTCAACTCGGGTAAAACTGTCGTCGGAAAAAGCTACACGGGTTGGGACGCGTTTGTCAAACAAAACCAGGATAGAGTCAAATAAAAATTTATATTTGACACTTCACCAATTCAATCCTTTATGAAAAAAATCACATTGATCGCGTTGTTGGTGTTTTCGTCGCTTGGCGTTGTTTCGTGTTCGTCATCGGATGATTCCGGCTCAAGTCCGGGCGATGACACATTTACTTACAATTACGACGGAAGTGCGGTAACCATTTCGGATATCACGGCTTCAAAAAGCGAGGAAACCATCGCTATAGTGGCCGAGGCGTCGAACGGCCAGCGCATTGAAATATTGTTTGACAAATACGGTACGCTCGGAACGGTTTCTTCCTATTCGGTGACAGATTTCGATTTTCCGGAAAGGGATTCGTTCATTCATTACAGTTCGCATTACATGACTTTCAACCTGGTTTCGATTGACCAGGCCAACAACCGCGTCAAAGGAAATTTCTCAGGGCAATTGTTTGCCGATAACGAAGATTCAACGTCGGAATCAGTGGAAGTCAGCGGCAATTTCGATGTCAGCTATCAAGTTGTCACTCCAATGATTTCAGGTCTCCGCGATTATGCTAAAATCGGCGGACAGGATTGGTATGCGACAAGTGGTTACACAACCGGCGGTGCAGGTGGCAACGCCGTTTATATTGAGCATGAACTCAGCGATAACGAATACAAAATCATGATTACCTATGATGAAGCCGCGACTGCTGTCGGCACCTATAATTTCACCAGCTCAGCAACCGTAAATAACGTCCAGCTGGCCAAATACGATACAGCAACCAATACTTATACGGTTTACAACACGACCGGAACATTGACGATTTCAGAAATTACACCGGGAATGTTCGGCATATTGGCGGGCACTTACAGTTTCACGGCTTCCAATCCGGCCAATCCGTCCGACGTGATCCAAGTCACCGACGGCACATTCAAAATGATTATCTAAATACAAGGCAGGAGCAATCTTGCCTTTTTTATGTCAGGCATCTACATCCACATACCATTCTGCAAACAGGCGTGCCATTACTGCGATTTCCATTTTTTGACGGTGATGCGAAAGTCGCCTGAAATGGTTGCCGCGCTTGTTCGCGAAATCGAATTGCGGAAAAATGAAGCCGATGGACAGATCGAGACGATTTACTTTGGCGGCGGAACGCCTAGCGTACTTTCGATGGCTGAAACCGATTCGTTGATTGACGCCGTTTACGCGAATTTTACTGTAAGCCAAAATCCCGAAATCACGCTCGAGGCCAATCCCGACGATCTCACATCAGAAAAGATACAGTTGTTGGCGCAAAGCCGAATCAACAGGCTCAGCATTGGCATCCAGTCTTTTTTTGACGACGATTTGAAAATGATGAACCGCGCGCACAACGCCAATGAAGCCGAAAATTCTTTGGCGGAAGCCGCGCGTTATTTCGATAATATTTCAATTGATTTGATTTATGGCGTTCCGGGAATGGGCAACCAAAAGTGGAAACGAAATATAGAAAAGGCGCTGTCATTCAATATTCCGCACATCTCAAGTTATGCGCTGACCGTCGAGCCAAAAACAGCGATGCAGAAAATGATTCAAACAGGGCAAATGTCTTCACCGGATGATCACCTGGCCGCCGGGCATTTCCAGATTTTGGTCGACTTGCTCGAATCTGCCGGATTTGTCCATTACGAATTGTCGAATTTTGGCAAGCCGGGTTATTTTTCCAAAAACAATTCGGCATATTGGCTGGGCAAAAAATACATCGGCATCGGGCCGTCGGCGCACAGTTATGACGGCACGTCGCGCAGTTGGAACATCGCCAACAACAGTTTGTACGTCAAATCAGTTCGCGCAGGCCAATTGCCTTTCGAAGCGGAAATCCTCAGTAAAGCCGATCGCTACAATGAATACATCATGACCGGGCTGCGTACGGTTTGGGGCGTTTCACTTGAGCGGATCGAACGCGAATTCGGCACAGAATTTCTTGAATACCTCGAAGCGCAATCTGAAATTTTCCTGCAGGATTCGCTTCTGGCAATAGAAAACGGCGTGCTCAAGACCACGGCAAAAGGGAAATTTCTCGCCGACGGAATCGCAAGTGACCTGTTTTACGTCGATTAAGCGCATTGCCGTAGGAT
>JAEWLD010000301.1 GCA_023393485.1 Bacteroidota bacterium | reverse complement strand
CGGTAAAGAAGCGCCAAAAATGGACGGCTTTACCGGATTGCAACGCCTGTTTATCGGGTTCGCACAAGCCTTCCAGGAAAAGCAACGGCCTGAGGCTTTGCGCAGCCAGATCGCGTCCGATCCGCATTCACCTGCACATTTCCGGGTTAACGGTACGGTAAGGAACGTTCCTGAATTTTATGAAGCTTTCAATGTAAAGCCCGGCGACTCGCTTTATGTCGCACCCGAACAAAGGGTAAAAATCTGGTAAATCAAACAAAATTAGACCCCGTTGAACGACGGGGTTTTTTAATGCCAAGAATTTCCTAAAAAATCAGGCAAACATCAAAATTTGAAGTAAATTAGAAACATCAATCAAACACATCATGGAAGAAAATTTTAAGGCGATTGCGAGCGCACTTGATGCCGCCGGATTAAAAAGTTCGGCCGAAAGCAAAACGGGCAAGCCGGTCGATTTTAAGATCACGCCGTATTCGCTAAATACAAAATTGAGTTTTCGATTCCCCAATCTCGATGAATTCATAGCTTTCATTGGGCTTACTACCGATGAACCGTTACCTGAAAAACAGGTTATGATCCAGTCCGCATTTGTTGATTTAGGGCTGAATCCGAACGAATTTTTTTATGTCAATTTCTTTGAACGCGGAAAAGAATTGGAAATGTGATTATTGAAATTTATACAATTCCCATTCGCATCTGGTATTTATGATAAAAATCTTGTAACGCGACAGAGCTACGTCTCTGCTTATTTTGTAAGTCCCAAACTGACTAACTAATTAAACATTGTTGACATGGCAGCCGAAAGTTTACTCCGAGACAATCCCTACATCAACGTGCACGATCAGACCGTAGACATTTTGTACCGAAAGAATGCTTGCAGTTTACCACTCGACAAAATCAAAAAGATGTACTTATCAAAGCGTAAACTGGGCAATTGGGCCTCGATTCCGGGTGCGGCGCTTTTCCTTCCAGACAATAGCTATAAGCTTCATATCGAGACCGACGACAACGACGAAATAACCTTTACAGTTAAATCTTTCGAGCGGCAACATTTTATAGGACTAATTTCCTGGATCAGGAATCTCAATAAAAACTAGTCATCTTACTTTCACCGATGCCTTTCTAACGAGAGGCATTTTTTATTGGTCCGGAGTTCGATCGGGTTTTGTATATTTAAAAAAAAACTCATGAAGAATTTCCTGTTTCTTTTGCTTATTGCAGCGCCCGTATTTGCCCAGGATTCAACTACCGAAAAAGCTTCAATAAATGCCGTACTCGACCTTTGGCATAAAGCTGCTGCGGAGGCTCGCTTCAAACCTTATTTTGCATTGATGACCGATGATGCCGTATTCATCGGTACTGACGCCACCGAATATTGGACCGTTAAAGAGTTCAAAGCTTACGCAAAACCGTATTTTGATAAAGGAAAAGCCTGGAGTTTCACACCTGTCGATCGTCACATCTATCTTAACGGCACCAACGACCTGGCATGGTTTGACGAATTGCTCGATACGGAAATGAGACTGTGCCGTGGTTCGGGAGTGTTGAAAAAAATAAACGGACAGTGGCGGATTGCACACTATGTTTTATCGATGACAGTGCCCAACGACGATGTCGATGAAGTTGTTAAGTTGAAAAAGTCATTTGACGATAATTTGCTTAAAACCAAACGATAGGTCAGTTTAGTTTTTTGATTGCGGTGCAAACCCCAAAGGTTTTGAAAACCTTTGGGGTTTAAACCTACTACAACCAAACTTTCCCCAAATACGGTAATCCCACAATTTTCAATAAAAAAGCGGCCAAATGAGCCGCTGATTTTTTTGTCGGATCTTATGGCTTTCGATGTGTATCGTTTTTCACCCTTGAAAGATTTTCGAGCATAACGTCAGTCATTGCGGCCAGGTCATATTCGTGTTTCCAACCCCAGTCTTCGCGCGCCGGCGAATCGTCAATGCTCGCTGGCCAACTGTCTGCGATCTGCTGTCTGAAATCAGGCTTATAACTTATGGTAAAATCAGGAATGTGTTTTTTGATTTCGGCCGCAATTTCTTTTGGCGTAAATGAGATTGCGGAAAGATTGTATGACGACCTGATCTTGATTTTCTCAGCCGGCGCCTGCATAATCTCAACCGTCGCACGGATCGCATCATCCATATACATCATCGGCAAGGCAGTTTCTTCAGAAAGAAAACACTCATAGCTTCCGTCTTCCAGGGCTTTGTGGTAAATATCAACCGCATAATCTGTAGTGCCGCCACCAGGAGGCGTAGTCCAGCTAATCAGTCCCGGATAACGGATACTGCGCACATCAACGCCAAAAATATGGTTGTAATACTCACACCAACGCTCGCCCGATTGTTTGCTGATGCCATAAACTGTTGAAGGTTCTGCAATCGTGAATTGCGGAGTATCGTGTTTTGGCGTCGTCGGGCCGAAAACGGCGATGCTCGAAGGCCAGAACACTTTTTTTATCTTTCCGTCTTTTGCCAGGTTCAAAACGTGAAAAAGCGAATTCATATTTAAATCCCACGCAAATGCCGGATTTTTTTCAGCCGTTGCCGAAAGCAAAGCAGCCATCAGGTAAACTTCGTCAATATTGTATTGTTCAATCAAATGCTGGATTTGGTTATAATCGAGCGCGTTGACCACTTCAAACGGTCCCGAATTCACGACGTCATTATTGAGTTTCCGGATGTCGGAGGCGATTACGTTTTCGACGCCGTGGATTTGCCTTAGTTGATGCGTGAGTTCGGTGCCGATTTGACCGCAGGCACCGATGATCAGGATTTTAGTCATGTGAGTTGGTTTGGTTAGCAAAGATAGCATTTTGGAAGGTCAATTTTTCGACATCGCTTAACAAATAATTCTGATTTTGCTGCCTCTGTTTCATCAAACGTATTCGTAACTTTGCGACACCACGGCTGTTTGCCGATGAAATTAAACCAAAGGGAATGAGATACCGTTTTATTTGTTTGTTGTTTGCCGTTTTGTTGCTGTCTTGCGGCGACGACGGAAAACGTCAGGCCGAAAATGCGCGCGAACTCAAAAAGAAAGAAGCGGTATTCAACAGTATCAGCCAAGCATGGCATTTCAATACCGGCCTGGCCAACGAAACTTCGCGTGCATTGTTTAAGAGTTGGAATGAATGGCGCATTCTGTTGAACGAAATGGCGCAGCAACCCAAAAGTACCATTGGCGCGTTCCAGAAAAAAGCCAAAACATTGTCGGTAAAGGCAAAAGATTTGGGCAATACGATTCCGGTGTCATTTGCCCGGCCCGAAATAAAAAGCCGCGTCGCCGTGCTGCAGACCAAAATCAACGCGCTCAATTTGTTTATCATTCTCGATGAAATTCCCGACCAAAAAGTCATCGCTCTCATCTCCGATATCA
>JAEWLD010000283.1 GCA_023393485.1 Bacteroidota bacterium | reverse complement strand
GTTATACGACGTTTGAATATGACAATTTCAAGCTTTCGTCGCATCAAATCCGGTTTGGCGAAAAGTTGAAAATTGCGATCGATGTGACCAATACCGGAAACCACGACGGTACCGAAGTTGTCCAGCTTTACATCCGCGACATTGTGGGTTCGGTCACGCGGCCGGTGCGCGAGCTCAAAGGTTTCGAGCGTGTGTCGCTCAAAAAGGGCGAGAAGAAAACGGTCACATTCGAGATTTCGTCAGACGACCTGAAATTTTACAATATCAACATGAAAAATGAAGCCGAAGCCGGTGATTTTGAAGTATTTGTCGGCGGGAATTCAGACGCGCAATCAAGAGGTATATTTGGGTTAGTTAATTAGTCTGGGTTTAGCTTTATTTGAAACCCTTCGGCCGCATAACCGAAGGGTTTTTTTGAAAAAACGACCTGTTTATAAATTGAAAAAAATGAAATTCAGCTCCGCAATCTTTTTATTTTTATTGAATTTGACCCTCGGCGCACAAACGCTCAAGTCGCCGTCAGGTCAGCTCGCGCTTGTGTTTTCGCTCAGCGACGGCATTCCTGCTTACACGGTTTCGTACAAAGAAAAACCCGTAATCGTCAAAAGCCGTCTCGGGGTCAAACTCAGGAATTCAGATGATTTGGCCTCGGGTTTTCGCATCGTCAATACTCCGGCGCAAAGCCATTCAAGTTCGGTGTGGAAGCCGGTACTTGGCGAGCAGGCTGAAATAAAAGACGAATTCAATCAAATGGCTGTTGAGCTCGGGCAAGAGAAAACCGGACGGAAAGTTGAACTGATTTTCCGTGCTTATGACCAGGGCGTGGCTTTCCGGTATGTGTTTTTGAATGAAGGCAGGCTCGACTATTTTGTGATTTCAGACGAATTGACCGAATTCAATCTGGCCGGCGACCACAAGACGTTTTGGATTCCAGGCGATTTCGACAGCCAGGAATATGCCTATAACGAAACGAAATTTTCACAGATAGACAACGATAAAATTGACCTGGACAACGGTATCGCATTAAAGTCGATTGCCGGCAAATATGCGGTGCAATCGCCTTTGCAAATGAAAACCGCGGATAACCTGTATATCAACATTTTTGAAGCTGCAACGGTCAATTATCCGGTCATGCATTTGACGGCCGATGTCAAAAATTACGGCCTTAAGGCATTGCTCGCACCCAACGCCATCGGTGACAAGGCCTATCTGCAGGCGCCGTTCAATTCGCCGTGGCGGACGATCATGGTCTCTGACGATGCGCGCGACATTGTCGGGTCAAAAATGATTCTTAACCTTAACGAACCTTGTAAAATCGATGATACATCATGGATCAAGCCGATGAAGTACGTCGGAATCTGGTGGGAAATGCACGTCGGAAAGTCTACATGGGATTACGCTGGTTCGCAGAACGCGCAGAACAACCAGACCGGCGAGCTGACCGCTTCAGGAAAGCACGGGGCGACTACTGAAAATACAAAACGCTACATCGATTTTGCGGCCAGACACGGTTTTGACGCTGTGCTGGTTGAAGGCTGGAACATCGGTTGGGAAGACTGGTTCGGCAACTGGAAGGAAGATGTTTTTGATTTTGTGACGCCGTATCCCGATTTCGATATCGAGACCGTTTCACAGTATGCAAAATCGAAAGGCGTCAAAATGATCATGCATCACGAAACGTCGGGTTCGGTCGCCAATTATGAGAGAAGGCTCGACCGCGCTTTTGAAAACATGAAAAGGTACGGTTATCCGGCGGTCAAGACAGGATATGTCGGCCGCATCATTCCGCGCGGGGAATTCCACGACGGGCAAACGATGGTCAACCATTTCAACTATGTTGCACGCCGCGCCGCAGACTATAAACTGATGGTCAATTCACACGAGTCGTCGCGCCCGACCGGTTATCAGCGAACTTATCCGAATTACATTGCGGCCGAAGCAGCGCGTGGCAACGAGTTCAACGCCTGGAGCAAAGGCAATCCGCCAATGCACGAAACGATTTTGCCTTTTACCAGATTATTGGGCGGGCCGATGGATTACACGCCCGGGATTTTCGAAATCAAAATGAGCGCTTATGATCCAGAGAAAACGGAACAAATCCACACGACTCTTGCCAAACAGCTTGCGCTCTATGTCACGATGTATTCGCCGCTGCAGATGGCTGCCGATTTACCTGAGAATTACGAGAAACACCCCGATGCGTTTCAATTCATCAAAGACGTCGCTGCTGATTGGCGGGAATCGAAGTATCTCGAGGCCGAGCCCGGTGATTACCTTACCGTTGTGCGTAAAGCCAGGAATTCCGAAAAGTGGTTCCTGGGCGCAATCACCGACGAAAATCCGCGACAGACTTCGATTTCCTGCAATTTTCTCCCGAAAGGGCAGAAGTTCAAAGCGACCATTTATGAAGACGGCAAGGATGCGGATTGGCAAAAAAATCCAAAGTCGTATAACATCCGAAGGGTTGAAGTGACGGCGAAATCAAAAATCAACCTGAATCTTGCGCCCGGCGGCGGCGCTGCCGTTAGCTTTGAACCTAAATAATGACCGCAGATTTGAAGATTAGGAGAGAAGCTGCGAATCTATGGCAAGAAAATATGAGACACTTGTATTTTATATTAGTTGTGGCATTAACTATTTCGGGTGCATACGCCCAGCAAAAAACCTATTGCAACCCAATCAACATCGATTACGGTTACTGCCCAATCCCGAATTTTGTCGAGCAAGGCAAACACCGCGCGACGGCCGATCCGGTCATTGCGTTTTTCAAAGGCGAATACTATCTCTTTTCGACCAACCAATGGGGTTACTGGCATTCCCGGGATATGCTTGACTGGAAATTCATCGCGCGCAAGTTTTTGCGGCCTGAACATAAGGTTTACGACGAATTGTGCGCACCGTCGCTGTCTTTTGTCAATGACACGCTGATTGTCGTCGGATCAACGCACGGCAAGGATTTCCCGATTTGGATGAGTATGAATCCGTCAAAAGATGACTGGAAGGAACTCGTGCACCAATCGGAAACCGGCGCTTGGGATCCGCAGATTTTCTGGGACAAAGAGAAAGACGCGCTTTGGGAATATTACGGATCGAGCAACGTTTATCCGCTGCACGTGGTCAAACTCAATCGCAAGACGTTTCAGCCCGAAGGCGAAATCTACGATATTCTGTCGCTCAATGATCATGAACACGGTTGGGAACGCTTCGGCGAAAACAATGACAACACCTTCCTGCGGCCATTTGCCGAAGGCGCGTTCATGACCAAATATCAAGGAAAATATTATTTGCAATACGGCGCGCCGGGAACAGAATTCAGCGGTTATGCCGACGGCGTTTACATTGGCGATTCTCCAATCGGGCCATTTGAATACCAATCGCACAATCCGTTTTCATACAAGCCAGGCGGTTTTGCGCGCGGCGCTGGCCACGGCGCAACGTTTCAGGACGCAAACGGCGATTATTGGCACACTTCGACTATCGGGATTTGCGTCAAGAACAATTTCGAGCGGCGCATCGGGATTTGGCCCGCTGGCTTCGACTCCGATGGAATTCTGTACTCAAACACAGCCTACGGCGATTATCCGACATTTCTCCCATCGGAAAAAAAAGACCACTTGAAAAGTTTTGCCGGCTGGATGGTGCTCAATTTCAACAAACCGGTTACGGTTTCATCCACGCTCGGCGGCTTTCAGCCCAATTTTGCCGTCGATGAAGATATCAAAACCTATTGGAGCGCCAAATCGGGCAAAGACGAATGGATTATTTCGGATTTGGGAGAAACAAGCACGATCATGGCATTCCAAATCAATTTTGCCGATCAGGATGTGGAATTGATGGGCAAGCCTGATAGAACTTCGGGCCACCAATATAGGCTCGATGTTTCAGATAATGGAATGAATTGGCGTACCGTCGTCAATAAAAGCGGGAATAAAAAAGATGTTCCGCATGATTACATTGAACTAGGAAAACCGGCTTCGGGGCGCTATGTAAAACTCCATGTGTACGGCATGCCAACAGGGAAAGTTGCGGTTTCCGGCCTGCGCGTCTTCGGCAAAGGCACCGGAAAGCCGCCCGGCGCGGTTGAGCGTTTTGTGCCGCTGCGAACACAACGAAAAAGCGCAGGCGAACGCCGCAATGCCTGGTTAAAATGGCAGCAAAACACGCACGCCGACGGCTATGTGATTTACTTTGGCAAGTCGCCTGAAAAAATGTATGGCAGTATCATGGTCTACGGCAAAAACGAATATCATTTCAATGGACTCGATGCGTCAGACACTTATTATTTCAGCATTGAGGCCTTCAACAACAACGGAATCGGGCCGCGGTCTGAAATCAAGAAATGTGAATAAGGGCAGCGAAATTTGAGTTATGAATCGGTTTTGGTTGATAACTTCGTCATGCGACGCATTGCCCAAACAAATAATTGCAGGATATTTAGCACATAAACCAATTACCGACATGAGCAATTCGACAATCAAAACCAATTATCCGGCGCTTTATACGCTGATTACCGTTTTCTTCTTTTGGGGTTTCATCGCCGCCGGAAACAGTATTTTCATCCCGTTTTGCAAAACGTTTTTTAAGCTCGACCAATTCCAGTCGCAGCTTGTTGACTTTGCGTTTTACACCGCGTATTACATTGGCGCGCTGCTGTTGTTTGCCCTTGGTGATTTGAGCGGCAAGGACATGGTTGGGAAATGGGGTTACAAAAAGAGCATCGTGTACGGCCTGTTGTTCTCTGCCCTCGGCGCCGGCGCGATGATCGTAGCGGTTGAAGCCAATGTTTATGCGGGAATGCTTTGCGGATTGTTTATAGTCGCGCTCGGGTTTTCACTGCAGCAAACCGCTGCGCAGCCATTCGCGATTTTGCTCGGCGACCCGAAAACCGGAACAAGCCGCGTCAATCTTGGTGGCGGCATCAACTCTTTCGGTACGACGATTGGGCCGATTGTAGTGGCATTGGCGTTGTTCGGTACTGCGGCTTCGGTGACCGATGAGCAAATCGAACATCTTGAATTGAGTAAAGTAGTCTTGTTGTATGTCGGGGTCGGATTGCTTTTCATTGCCGCCGCCGCACTGTTTTATTTTTCGAAAAAAGTGCCCGACGGCATATCGATCGAGCCGATGGAAAAAGCCAACAAAGCCTTGCGGACACTGATTATCATGACCGGTCTGCTGATTGTGATGTTCAGCCCGGTTTTCGCAAGTTACAGTTCGGACCAGGCCAAAGAGATCGTCTCGATCGAAACCGAAATAAAGCCAATAACCGATCAAATCAAAAGACTCAATGACAATATCGTCCAGGTCAGGCATGACAAGAATCTTGAAGCATCAATAAAGGCTGAATCAACCGCGGCGCTTGAAAACAATATCGCTGCGCTCGAAAAGACGATTGCGCCGCAAACCGACGCGATCAGGGAAATTCGCCAGCCGCTTGAAAAATACCGCATGTATTGGCTTTCGGGCGCACTTCTGGTCATTATCGGCGGATTGATTTTCTCCTATGCCGCGGCGCAAAA
>JAEWLD010000164.1 GCA_023393485.1 Bacteroidota bacterium | reverse complement strand
TCATCGTCGCTGCTGCACGCCGCAATTGTCAGCGAAAGTAAAAGCAGCCATTTGAAATTCTTTATCATGGTTCTTTATTTTACGGGTTAATGGTAATCGATGCAAACCACTGGTGGCCGATTTTGCCAGCGCCGATCACCTGCGTATAATCTTCGCCGAAAAGATTCGTGCCGCCAAGTTTCAATACGGTTTTCAATGACGGGATCGCGTAGTTGATCTGCGCGTCGAGAACGGTGTTTTCAGGCACGGTTCCTTCAGCGAAAGATGACTGCCACAGGTATTCGCTGTTCCAACGCACATTGACATTGAATCCAAAATTCTTAAATGCCTTTGGATTGCCGATCGAGCCTTTGATGCGGTGTTTTGGCGTGTTGAAACCCGGAACGAAATCGGGATCTTCGTCCTGGTCAAAATGGAATTCAGCGTAGTTGTAATTGACTCCGACTTCAAAATCCTTGTAGACCTTTCTCGAAACTCCTGCGCCAAAACCCATTGAAGTCACCGTCGACTTGGTATTCGTATAAACCTGGTAAACCCTGCGGTCGCCGTTGGCCAATGCCTGGAAAGATTCAGCCGAGCCGACCAATCCGTAATACGGCGAAATCACACGCGTGAAATTGTTGAAGTCGTTGTAAATGTTATAATAACCGCTGATGTCCACAGAGAAATCGTCTTTCATCACCGTGCGGTAACCAAGCTCGAATGCCTGGACTCTTTCGGGCTTGATCAGGCTGATTTGCGCGACTTCAAGGTCTGCTGGGTTGCCCGATGCGCCGAACGCCGTAACCGAACGCAAAGTATAAGAGTTGTGATATGCATCATTACCGGTAAGCGTTACCTGCGCAGGTTGTCCTTGCGATTGTCCGGCCGGACTGACCGGAAGCGTTTCAACATATCTGTCAAGGTTGTCCTGGGCCGAACCGATCAATGCAAAAGGCCCAAGATCGAGCCCGATGTACAAATCTTGCGTGGTCGGGTTGCGGAAACCCGTTTGGTAAGACGCGCGGAAATTGTGGTTTTTATCCTTGCCCGCCGAATAAACAAGCGCAACGCGCGGCGATACGAAACCATCGAACAATTTTGCCTTGTCATAACGCACCGAACCGGTGAACTTCAAACGCTCTTCAGCCAGAAATTTCTTGGTGAGCTGTGTGTAAATGCCAAATTCCTCATAGCGGATCGGGCCATCGGTATCGGTAAAAATGGTTCCTTCCGAATTAAGTTCATACTGTCTCGCAGAACCGCCGACCATGATCTCGGCGAATTTGATGACTTATTAAAAATTGAAATTCATATCTGAATGATAAATCCGCGACTGGTCTTTAAACTTTGCACCGGTGACCAAATTCGGGTCATCGGTCACCTGTTTCAACGCCGCATTGAACTCGGGCGTTCCAGGTTGAAAACGCGGTAAGCCACCGCCGCTTGGGGCGATCGGCAAGCCCGGCGCGATGTTGTTGTCGGCGAAATTACGCGCGTATGCCTGCGCCTGGTTGGCGTCGAGACCGAGCAAAGCGCTTGAAAGCTGGTAGGCCGTACCGTAATCGGTAAACCATTGCGTATTCGTTTTTGCAAGTCGGTTGATGTTCCAGGCCGCAAAACGCATGTCATAAGAATCGCCTGCGCTTTCGTCGGTTACATAAGCCCTGAAAAAGAAATTCCGGTTCTTGACCTCGACGCGGCCTTGCTGCATCAGGAAGTTCTTGAGCGCATAACGGTTCGCGCCCTGATAAATCGTGTTGCCAAACCCAACTTTATATTGCGCGATGATTTCAAAATCATTTGCCCACGGTTTGAAATGTGCAGAAAAATCAGCCTTGGCGCTCTTAATGTCATTGTCATTGAGGTAGCGCTCGGCATAACCTGTCCGGCTGACTTGCCCGACGTTCGGAATGAAAAAAGTCACTTCGTCACCGTAGATATTCAGACCGTCGTAATTCTGATTGAGTGCGCGGTCATCGCCGCCGCCGGTCACACTGTGGTAGTCGTCGGCAATCCATTCCTTCGCCCTGATGATATTGAAATTGGCTTTACCGGCAAAATGCGGACTGAACGCTTTCGCCATCCGCAAACCGAAATCATAGTAATCATTGGTTCCGGCCGCGTCCTGCGTGGTCTGACCGTATTTGAAATAAGTCGAAAGGCCTTGATTGGTAAACGGGCTTTTGCTGTTCATGAACAAAATGCCGTTGAACGCATTCGCACCGTACAGCGCCGAAGAAGCGCCCGGAAGCAATTCAACGCTGGCCACGTCAAGCTCGTTGAGCCCGACCAGATTGCCAAGCACAAAGTTCAGCGCCGGCGAAGCGTTGTCCATGCCATCGACCAATTGCATGAAACGCGTGTTGGCCACGGTCGCAAAGCCGCGCGTATTGATTGATTTGAACGATAAACTGCTGGTATTGAAATGTACTTCCTTGAGGTTCTCGAGCCCGTCGTAAAACGTTGGCGACGAGGTGGCTTTGACATCGGCTGCGCTCATTCGTTCGATTGTTACCGGTGATTCGAGTATGCGCTCGGGTGTTCTGGAAGCCGATACTACAATTTCATTGAGTTTGGTTTCTTCGTCTTCGAGTAAAATATTGACTGAATTTGCGGATACGTTGACAGTTTTCGTCGTGTATCCGATACTTGAAACCTCAATCGAAAATGGCGGTTGCTTGGCAATGGCGAAACTTCCATTTTCATCGGAAACCGTTGCTGTGGACTCGCCGGCCACTTTGATGTTCGCTCCTGGAATAGGCAACCCGGTTTTGTCTTTAACGGTTCCGGAAACTTGCGCCGAAATGATGCCGCAGCACAGCAGCATGGCAAGCAGGTACACTTTCATAGGGTAAGGATTTAGTTAGTACGTGCCAATGTACAAATAAAAACGACTTATGAAAATGTCCCAATCAATACCTGTTGCTTATTGAATTATCAAAAATGCGGTGAAATATTTATTATATTATATTTTTTTTAATTTTCATTAACACTTGGCGGTCTCTTTTGATTAAAATACTATGCATACATATAAAATTTGCTTTTTACGCAAAAACGATTTTTTTTCAACATACTGTTAAATAATGGTTTACAAGGTTGTCTGAGTCGATATTTTTCGCATTATGCCACCTGGATTGTCGCCTTTGCAACTGTCGGATCGGATAAAAACTGTCGAACTTTGTATAAAACATTTATCATGAGAAAAATAACCGTATTATCGATGATGACCCTCGACGGCGTGATACAAGCTCCGGGCGGCGCCGGCGAAGATCCCGAAAATGGATTTAAATATGGCGGATGGGTCGCACCGTTCACAGACAACGTCTACAATGAAGTCGTCAAAAAAGAATTGCTGCCCGCCGATTATCTCTTAGGCAGGAAGACCTTCGAGATTTGGGAAAATTACTGGCCGAAGCACGGCGATTTTTGGCCCGGCATCAACCAGGGCACAAAGTACGTGCTTTCAAAAACCCGAACCGAATCCGATTGGCAACACTCGATTTTCATCAATGATATCACCGCAATCGAAAACCTTAAAAACGAACCCGGCCGCGACATCCACGTTTGGGGCAGCAGCGAACTGATCCATTTGCTACTAAAGCACGGTTTGGTCGATGAGCTTCGGGTGAAAATCCATCCGGTCATTCTCGGGAAAGGCAAAAGATTGTTTGACGATTCCAGCGCAGCCACAGCGTTCGAATTGACAGAGACCACAGTCACGCCAAGCGGTGTGATCATTGCTGCCTATAAACGCGCCGGAGCAGTCCAGACCGGAAACGCCGCGGTATAAAAAAGAGCGGAAATCCGCTCTTTGCAATTTGTACTTTATTCTACGGTCACCGATTTGGCGAGGTTTCGGGGCTGGTCAACGTTACAGCCGCGCATCACCGCAATGTGGTACGAGAGCAATTGCAATGGAATGGTCGTAATCAGCGGCGACAGCGGATCGGATGTTTCAGGTATTTCAATGACATAGTCGGCCAATTCGCGAACCTGTGTATCGCCTTTGGTCACAACCGCAATGATTCGGCCACTGCGCGATTTGATTTCCTGGATATTGCTGACTACTTTGTCATAATGGCCTTGTTTTGGCGCAATCACAATCACCGGCATGCTTTCGTCGATAAGCGCGATCGGGCCGTGTTTCATCTCGGCCGCCGGATAACCTTCGGCATGGATATATGAAATTTCCTTGAGTTTCAGTGCGCCTTCAAGTGCGACCGGAAAGTTGTAACCGCGGCCTAAGTAAAGACAGTTCGGCGAATCTTTGAATTTGGCTGCAATTTCTTTAGTCACTTCATTGGTATTAAGCGCTTCAGCCACTTTTTCGGGGATGATTTCAAGTTCCTGCAAATAACGGTGGAAATCCGAGTTGGCAAGTGTCCCTTTGGCTTTCGCTAGACGCAAAGCAATCATCGTCAAGACTGTAATCTGCGTTGTAAATGCTTTTGTTGACGCCACGCCAATCTCAGGTCCGGCATGCGTATATGCGCCGGCATGCGTTTCCCTTGAAATCGATGAACCCACTACGTTGCATACGCCAAATACGAATGCGCCGCGCTCTTTCGCGAGTTTGATTGCCGCCAAAGTATCTGCCGTTTCACCGGATTGCGAAATCGGAATTACCACATCGCCCGCGTTGATTATCGGGTTCCGATAGCGGAATTCCGATGCATACTCAACCTCAACCGGAATTCTCGCAAATTCCTCAAACACATATTCGGCAACCAAACCGGCATGCCATGACGTGCCACAGGCAACGATCAGGATGCGGTCGGCATTGAGGAATTTTTCGAGGTTGTCTTCAACCCCGGCCATCTGGATGATGCCTTCGTTGGCGTGAAGCCTTCCGCGATAAGTGTCCTTGATTACGTTTGGCTGTTCGTAAATCTCCTTGAGCATAAAGTGGTCGTAACCGCCTTTTTCAATTTGCTCGAGGTTCATCTTCAGTTCCTGGATATAAGGATCGACCAGCGCGTCGTCTTTGATTTTGCGGACTTTCAGCGGTTTGTGCCTGCGGACGATCGCCATTTCTTCGTCTTCGAGATAAATCGCGTTCGATGTATATTCGATGAACGGCGAGGCATCAGAAGCAATGAAAAACTCGTCCTTGCCAATACCGATCGCGAGCGGACTGCCCAAACGCGCCACGACGATTTCATCTGGTTTGTTCTTATCGAAAACGCAAATGGCATACGCGCCAACAACCTGATTGAGCGCAACCTGGACGGCTTTGCCGAGTTTCAGGCCGTCTTTTTTCTGGTTGTGTTCGATGAGATTGACCAAAACTTCGGTGTCTGTATCGGATTTGAAAACATAACCGCGGTTGATCAGTTCTTTTTTCAGCGGCTCATAATTTTCGATGATGCCGTTGTGGATGATCGCCAGATTTCCCGAATTGGAAAGATGCGGATGCGAATTGACGTCGTTTGGAACGCCGTGCGTAGCCCAACGGGTATGACCCATTCCGATAGTTCCGGTTTGGCTCATGCTTTTAGCCTTTTCTTCAAGGTCGGTCACTTTGCCTTTGGTTTTTGAAACCTTCAGCTCGCCTTCATCACACAACATGACGCCGGCGCTGTCATAACCTCTGTACTCGAGCCTTTTCAGGCCTTTGACAACAATAGGATAAGCTTCCCTATACCCGATATAACCTACAATTCCACACATATTGATTAATCGTTTTTGGTGTAATAAATTTTCAATCTGATTCTTTTGTCAGGGTTTGCCGGATCGTTTGGATCGGCCGGATTGCCTGTCGGGATTGTGCCGTCGGCGTTGTTGTTTCCGTATAACACGACGCCGCGCTGACTCGTCATTGAACCAGCCGGAACGCGGTCGATCATGGACGACAATGGCGTTTTCAGGCTGACGTTTGTTACATTGTTTATTGATTCGGTGACAACCAATCCGAGCTGGACGTTTGTTGAATCGATTGCGGTATCAACCAGATTCCTGATGTGATTGGTTAACCTGATCGAATAACGTTTCTTGCTCGGGATATAAATTCCGCCGTGGACATATTTGCTCAAATGCGGCGCCCCGACTACGGATGTCACATCATAATCCCAGTCAACCAGGCGTTTTTTGTTTTTAAGATCGTACAAATAAATTCTGTATGCCGGCTTTTCCGTGCCCGGGTTCATCGCATCTTCAGCCAGATAGAATGTCAGGCTGGCGTCGTTGATCAGCCATTTGTTGTGTCGCATTTCATCGAGCTCGTCCGGAATTCCGTTTGGCGTGTTGCAGATTTGGTCCGGAATGTTCGGATCGTCCGGCGTTGCGCTGTTGCAGTCATCGTCATAACCATAAGTGTCAGGCCCGTTGAAAAGATTGATGACCGCCATGGAACCGGCGCCGCCGCGAAGCCACAAATGACTGTCGCCCTCGGTCGTGTTTGGCGAAGTTACGGCATTGAGGTAATTGCTGTTGTTTTCATATTCGAACAAATTTACCACGTTGCCGGCGAGATTCAATTTGAGCGTGATTGGTTCCGAACGCGTATCGGGAGTATCCGGATCGTCGTCTGTGACCTTTGTGGTATAGGTTACGGTAATTGTGCCACGGCCGAAATTGATTTTATTGAGCGAACCCTGATCTGGCGAACTCGCCGCAGGTTCTGCCTTAAAGTACAATCCTCGAAACCATTCCTTAAAGGCATTGTTGCTGATGAGTTTGCCGGCAGCGTCGGCGCTGAAAAGCTTTTGCTGGAAATATTCCTTGCGCAGATCCAAACGCAATTGAGGCCCGAGGCGCTGGTCAATAACCTGTAAGCCGTCGTCATTGGTTTTGTAGGTTACCACGTCGGTAGGATCAAAATAAAATTCAGAATTTTGCTTGGTATCCGAACTGTTGTTGAGCATTTCGCCGTCAGTGACGATATCGCCGGACTGGTCGGAATAATATTTTTGTACTTCCTGAAAACCGGTGGCCGGGTCAAAATCGCGCAAATAATATTTCGAGGCGTAAACACTAAGCCTGAATTTGGCGCTGCCCTGGACTGAATCGAGTTCATAAAGGCGGTTGCCATCGTCATCTGCCGAGATCACTCTTCCGAAATACGGAACATTGAGCTCTACTTTTTCGATTTGCGGGTCATCGGCCAGATCAATTGACGGATTTTCATTCTGAAGCTCGAGCTGCGTAAGGTAACTCGCCCTGACTTTACCAAAAACCGCGTTGTTGTAATAGCCCAACGAATTGATTTGGAAATTCGGGTCAGACGTATTGCCGACGATGATTTTCCTGCTCGTCTGGACCGCGCCGTAATACTGGTTATATGCCACTACCGGGGATTCATGCAAATCAAACCCGAAATGATCGTCGTCAACAATAGACGAACCCAATTCATTGTAATCCTTATCGCACGAAACAACCAGCGTGACCGCACCCAAAAGCGCTATAAATGTAAAAAACGAACTACGCATTTTTGCAAGCAATTTTATTTATAAAACCGTGTTTTTGTAGAAATTGGTGTAGGCTTCCGCGAACTTTTCTTTCGGGGCGAAAGGTAAAAAAGGTTTGCCCGATGATTCTATAAATTTTGTTAAACTTGGAGACAGGCTTTCCGAGGCAATAATCACTGCATCAGAGTGGTTTACGGCCACTTTTACGAGGTTTTCATAATTGGGCGTTTCGAGTTCTGCAACAGCATCGGCGGGAATGTCGTCATACTTGACTTTGTTGACCATTTCCAGGTCAAGCGTACCGTCAAACCCTTGCCCGTAAACCGATGTCACGATTTTGGTCTGTGCAAACAACGCCTCGTCTTTGTAATAATGCTTCATGTAAACCGGAAGCATTCCGGCCAGCCAGCCGTGAACGTGGATGATATCGGGAACCCAGTTGAGTTTTTTGACCGTTTAAACCACGCCTTTCGCAAAGAAAATCGCGCGCTCGTCATTGTCAGGATACAAAACGCCTTCTTCATCGGTGAAGGTTGCTTTGCGCTTGAAGTATTCGTCGTTGTCAATGAAATAAACCTGAATCCGCTCTTTTGGAATCGAGGCAACTTTGATGATCAGCGGCATATCAAGGTCATTGACCACCAGATTCATCCCCGATAAACGGATGACTTCGTGCAACTGGTGCCGCCTTTCATTGATGTTGCCATATCGCGGCATAAAGATGCGAATCTGGCAGCCTTGATCATTGATCATTTTAGGCACATCGTATGACATTAGGGAAACCTCATTTTCGGCCAAATAAGGCACTACTTCTGACGATACATACAATATCCTTTTATCCTCCATGTAATCTATCTAATTTTATGTGGCTGTAAAAGCACGCAAAAGTACGAAATTTTATGATGTTGTTAACTAAAATCTTAAGTTTGCACCGGATTTAACTTTTTGTAGATGCTCATTTTCAACACGCAGGCAGAACTTTCCGCGCATCTGCACCGGCTCCCGGAGCCCAAATCAGTCGGCTTTGTTCCAACGATGGGCGCGCTTCACGATGGCCATTTATCACTTTTGGCCGAATCGCTGAAAAACAACGATATAACGGTCATCAGCATTTTTGTCAACCCGACGCAATTCAACAATGCCGACGACTTGGCCAAATATCCGCGGACGCTCGAAGCCGATATCGCCAAAATCAAGAATATCAGCAACGATATTGTGGTTTTTGCGCCTTCTGTCGACGATATTTACGGCGGCGACACCAAAAGCGAGCACTTTGATTTTGACGGGCTCGAAAACCAAATGGAAGGCCGTTTCCGTCCCGGGCATTTCGACGGCGTGGGCACAATAGTCAAGCGGCTTTTTGAAATCGTAAAACCAGACAGCGCCTACTTTGGCGAAAAGGATTTCCAACAGTTGCAAATTGTTAGGAATCTCGTTTCAAAATACAACATTCCGGTCAAGATCATCGGCTGCCCGATTCATCGCGAAGCCAACGGTTTGGCGATGAGTTCGCGCAATGAACGGCTGACATCGGAGAAACGCGCCGAGGCCGGATTCATTTTTGAGGCGCTGCAAAAAGCCAAATCCGCATTCGCAAGCCAATCCGTTTCCACTGTGTCTCAAGGTGTCAGGAAATCCTTTGCAAACCATCCCGATTTTGAACTCGAATATTTTGAAATCGCCGACGAGACAACCCTCGAGCCGGCGCATGAGAAAACGGATGGAAAAACCTATCGCGCGTTCATCGCCGTTTTTGCCGGAAAAATCAGGCTAATTGACACTATAGCACTAAATTAATTGGTTGGTCTTATAACTAGCGGCTAGTTGCCAGTTGCCAGTTGCTAGAAGAAAGACGATTTTAATTCTATTTTCATCGTCATATTCTAACACTGTCTTTGCCTTTACGACTTTATGACTTTACGACTTTACGACTTTATGACTTTCCGCATTCCTCGTTCGACTTCCGACTCTCAACTTTAGACTTTAGACTTTCAACATAATTAATTACCTTTGCCCCATGCAAGTCCACGTTGTAAAATCAAAGATTCACCGCGTTACCGTAACCGGCGCCGATTTGAACTATATCGGCAGCATCACCATCGATGAAACCCTGATGGATGCTGCCAATCTTGTAGAGGGCGAAAAAGTTTCGGTCGTCAACGTCAACAACGGCGAAAGGCTCGAGACCTACGTCATCAAAGGCAACCGCAACAGCGGCGAAATCACCCTGAACGGCCCGGCGGCGCGCAAAGTCCACAAAGGCGATATCATCATCATCATCGCTTACGGCATCCTCGACATCGAAGAAGCCAGAAACTTCAGGCCAAGCCTTGTTTTCCCGAACGAGATAGACAATTCACTGAAATAATTCCCATAATCCGCCGTGCAGAAAGACGTTTTAGACCAAAAAAATGCCGGGCCGGTTTATGATATTCCACAAAAACCCACGACCGTAAAAGGCATCGTCAGCAAATGGCTGTCGATCATTTTGCCGTTGGCGCTCGGTTTTGCGCTGCTGGTTTACCAGTACAATCAATTTACGCCACAGCAATTGCAGGAAATGAAAGGCTATTTCGTCAGCGCCGATTATTTCTACATCTCGCTTTCGCTGTTTGTGGCGTTGTTCGGATTTCTGTCACGCGCCTACCGATGGAAATTCGCGCTCGAGCACATGGGTTACAAAACCAAATTCCACAACAGCCTGCTCGCGGTCTGCATTGCGTATTTCCTTAATTTGACGATTCCGCGTTCGGGTGAGATTTCACGCGCTGTCATTCTTAAAAAATACGAAGGCGTCCCATTTGCAAAAGGTTTCGGGACAATCGTCGCCGAACGGATTGTGGACCTCGCGATCTTTTTCCTGTTTGTACTGGTGTCGCTGATTTT
>JAEWLD010000062.1 GCA_023393485.1 Bacteroidota bacterium | reverse complement strand
AAATCCAATCGTGTTGCGCGGATTGTTGGGATTTTTTATCGGAGGAAGCCGGTTTTTCGTTTTCGGATGCCGCCGCAAGCTTTTTCATCAGGTGGCATTTGCCGTTGCAATGCATTTGCGGCTTTGCCTTATTGACGCAAAGTACTTTACTGATGTAATCATAATTTACAATGTATTCCACAACCGGCATCGCTGGCCGCGCCAATATCACTATACTGATGAAAACGAACACATTTTTCACGCTGCAAAAGTACGCCACAACGCCGGAATCAATACGGCGCGTTTAGATTTTTTTTACAACGGCTGGACCATTCGTGAAAAATCGAGATCGTGGAAGTCATAACTGAAATCGGTTAGCGGCGAAATCGCTTTCATCGTGAAATGTTTTGCAATGCCTTTTTGATCGAGATCGAAGAAAATATGCGAATCTGCCCCAAAGCTGCGCTCATTCCACTTCACGATGAAGTTTTCGCCTTTGTACGGGAGAATTTCGCCAGAGAGACGCGGCGAACGTTTTGACGCAAAATAGAGTTTGCCTTTCTTTTCAGTGATCGTCACTTCGCCAAACCAATTGTCTGCGTAGGTTCCGACGTATTTTTTGGTGTCTGTCCTGACTTTGGATTTCAAGTTTTTATTGACTGCTGCCCAAACTTCGTCGGTGATTTTGTCGGCTTCGTCTTCCTTCGTTTTTTGCCTTGCGCTGAGCGTGAGCACGTGATCTGGGTTTGAAATGCCGAGATAGCTGTCTTTGATCGTATTTGATACGGCGTTGAAAGCCGCGCCGGATTGCTGGTTGGTCAAAACGATGATGCCGAGTTCGATTTCAGGATACATGATGACCTGCGTGACAATGCCATCGAGCCCGCCGGTATGCGAGACCTGTAAATAACCATTGAAATCCTGAAGCTGCCAGCCGAGCCCGTAGCATTTGAACAATGACTTGTACGGTTTTGTGTCGCGGACCGGCTGAATGGTTTGCGGCGTCCACATTTCTTGTTGTCGCGTTTCGCTGAATAATTGTTTGCCGTTGCCATATTTTCCTTCGTTGAGCTGGCAAATCACCCATTTGCTTAAATCGTTGACGCTTGAATAAATACCGGCTGCCGCATCAAAAATAGGGTTGGTGTAACGCGGTACAACTTTGAGTTTGCCGTCTGTAGGCACGTGCGGAACGATTGCGTTGGTGGTGTCTTTGAGCATTTTCCACGATGCGGCACTGCTGGTCATGCCAAGAGGCTTCATGATGCGCTGTTCAATAAAGTTCTGCCAAGTCTGGCCGCTGACGCGGTGAACCACTTCACCTGCAATCACATAAAGCAGGTTGTCATAATCATACTTGCTGCGGAACGCCGATACGGGTTTGAGGAAATGGATGTTTTTAATGATGTCGTCAGGCGTGAAATTGTGTCCGTCGGGCCAAATCATCAAATCGCCGGCGCCGAGACCCAGGCCGCTGCGGTGGGTCAGCAGGTCGCGAATGGTGAATTCATTGGTGACGTAGTCATTGTACATCCTGAATTCTGAAATGTATTTGGTGACTTTGTCATCCCAGCCCAGCTTGCCTTCATCGACCAGCATGGCGAGTGCCGCGGTGGTAAAAGCCTTGCTGTTTGATGCAATTCCGAACAAGGTGTTGGCGTCGGTTTTTTGCCCCGTGTTGATGTTGTTGACGCCGTAGCCTTTGGCCAAAACGACTTTTCCGTCCTTGACAATCCCGACGGCCATTCCAGGCACATCAAAGGTTTTCAGGGTTCGGTCGACGAGTTGGTCTACTTGTGGTTCGGTGATTTGGGCAAATCCTGCTACTGAAATCAGCAAGCAAGCCAGAATGGAAATTTTCTTCATAGATTAATCTTCAGTTGGACTGCTATCTGCGTTAGGGATAGCAGTGGAAATCCTTTTGCAAACCCCAAAGGTTTTCAAAACCTTTGGGGTTTATCAAAAGATTGAAACGAATAGCCCGGCGCCGGCCGTAAGCTTTGAATTGAAACGCCACCAATTTCGGCGCAACGCCCAATTCTTAATTAACCAGCAAGCGCGTTCGGTTCGCCCTACGGGCTCGGGTCTTGATTCAAAATCCTCAATTAAAATCCCTTTGCCGCTTCGCCTCAAAAATCAAAACTGCCGCAGCGACCGACACGTTCATCGAATCGATCTGGCCCTGCATTGGGATGATTATGTTTTTGGTCGCGGCCTCGCGCCATTCGTTACTCAGGCCGGTGGCCTCGGTACCGACGACGATAGCAGTAGGTTGGGTGAAGTTTTGGGTGTGGTAACGCGCCGAATCCTGCAGGGTTGCGCAGAAAATGGCGATATTATTTTGCTGAAGATAAGCAATTATTTCCGAATTCGTACCGGTGGCGATTTGATTTGTGAACAAACAACCCACGCTTGACCGGACGATGTTCGGATTGTACAAATCGGTTTTTGGGTTGGCGATGATCGCCGCGTCTAGATTGGCCGCGTCGGCCGTCCGCAAAAGCGCACCGATATTGCCAGGTTTTTCAGGCGCTTCAGCAATCAGGATCAGTGGATTTTTACTGAGTTTTAAATCCGCAAGCCCGTGCGATTTTGATTTTGCGACCGCGATGATGCCTTCTGTCGTATCGCGATAGGCGAGTTTTTGGTAAACGTCTTTTGAAACCGAAATAGTTTCAATTTGAAAATTTGAAAATCTGGAAATTTGAAAATTAAAGATGTCCGGTGTAAACAATAATGTTTGGACTTCATAATCGGCTTTCATAGCCAGTTCGATTTCGCGTTGGCCTTCAATTAAAAAAGTGCCGGCTTGCTTCCGTATTTTTGACTTTTCTTGAAGTTGAACAAGTGATTTGATAAACGGGTTCTGTACGCTTGTAATCTGTTTCATTGGTGTCAAAGGTAAAGGTTTGACAGGACAAAACATTTTCAAATCTTCAAATTTTCAAATCTTCAAATTACCTTTGTCCCATGTTCCATTTCATAGAAATCCTCGGCACGATCGCCTTCGCCATTTCAGGTTCGCTTGCGGCGATGAACAAAAAACTCGACCCGTTTGGCGTGTTCGTCATCGCATTTGTGACGGCCGTTGGTGGCGGAACCTTGCGCGATGTGATGATCGGACGCACTCCGGTGGCCTGGATGACCGAACTGGATTACGTCTACCTGATTGTGTTGGGTTACGCTCTGGCGCTGATTTTCAGGAAGAAACTGGACCGCTTTCGGATTTCGCTGTTTTTGTTTGACACGATCGGGCTCGGCGTCTTTACGTTGATTGGTTTGCAAAAAGGGTTGGAAACCGGCCTGCATCCCGCGATCTGCATAGCGCTCGGAACGATGACGGCGTGTTTCGGCGGGGTGATCCGCGATATTCTTTGCAATGAAATCCCGGTGATTTTCCGCCGTGAGATCTACGCCACGATTTGCCTGGCCGGCGGTATTTTGTTTTTCGTGCTAAAAAGGTTTGACCTTAACGAAAATGTCCTGTCAATTACCGTTGCAGTCTTCATGATCGCGCTCAGGATTTTGGCCGTGACTTATCGCTGGACGCTGCAGCCGGTAGAAAGAAAATAGTTACGACAGCATTTTCCTGAGCAAAACGATTTGCCCCAAATGATAATACGCGTGTTCGATCATCCCGTCGATGTTGCGGGCGTACGTTCCGTATTTTTCATCGACAAAACCCTCCAGCAGCATTTCGTTTGGCAGTTGTTCAACAAAGGCGGCGAATTTCTCGGCATCAGCCCAAAACTTTTGCAAAAATGCGTCCCATTGCGTTTGCGAATGGATAGGGGCAAAGTCAAAGGCGAACTTATCGCGGATGTCAAGCCCGCCGCCGCCAAAAACGTTGTTGATGCCTCCGATGTAATAGTCGATATGCTGCGCGAGTGCCGCAATTGAATTGAAACCGTCGATTTTTGCAGTGGCGATTTTCCAGTCAAGCCCGTCGAGCTGGTCTTTGAAATTGGTATTTGCGATCCACCTGCCATTTAAAATGACTTCGCGAAACCGATCGGCGAGCGCGGCAGACTTCATCGGTTGAGGAATAAA
>JAEWLD010000110.1 GCA_023393485.1 Bacteroidota bacterium | reverse complement strand
CATCGTTTTGAGTCAGGTCAAAACATGCGCTGGTCGTATCTGAACATGCTTCTAGGTTAACGGGAAACCCGCCCTCAGGAAGACAAGGCATTTCTACAGTAGTTGGCGTTGACCAGGCAGATGTCATCACATCTCCACACACACTTCTTACGTAAACGTCATAGGCATTGCCGCATGAAAGGCCGGTCACGACAAACGGATTTACCGTCGAGTAATTGGCCTGCGTATTTTGTGTAGGCGCAGGAGCGCCGGCCGGTGTTACATATATTTCCCAATAAAGCGAGGTTCCAGGCCCATTATCCTGCCAACCTACAGTAAATGTTGTATTGGTGATATTTGTTGCAATAACATTGGTCGGTGCCGGACATGATGCCGAACAATCGACCGTTAGGATTGTAACTTCCCCGACTGCGCTACAGCCGGTTGACCAATTCGTAACTGAGTAGTAAACCATTTGCGGGCTGGCCATTGTGGTATACATCCACGGCAGCTGGTTAACTTGCATTTCGGCATCGGCCTGGGTCGCGAAAAATGCAACGGTCAGGCCTGGCTGCCCTGCGACAATTTGATTGATGATCATCTCGAGATTGACCGTTGCGATACCGTCATTTACCCCGTCCATGTCACACGCGGTATAGGCAGTGTTCGGTGCTTCAGGAGCCTGATGAATCACAACTTCCATCAACGCAGTCTGGAAATTTGAAGGATTGGCGTTTTCTTCAACGCGAATGAAAACGACCTGCGATTCTGAAAAATAATACGGGTTCGGCATCGGGTTGATGTCCAATTCAGCGTCGGCTTGCGAAAAGTGATACGTCACCGTGTATTCGTTCGGATTCAGGCCACCGAGCACGGCAGTTGTTTCATCATCGAAATAAACATCGGACGAGCCACACAACAAAATTGGAAACGGCTGACCGATCTGTGCGGAAGCAAAGGAAAAGCAAAGCACAGAAAGGAAAAAAAGTAAAGTTTTTTTCATAGCTAATTGGTTTTTTGGTTACACCGTCGGTATTACGGCACAGCAATATACAAATTTTCAACGTTTTACATCGAAAAAATTTTTTTTCATCACCGCAATTTTTTACAAAATTATAACAGCCACGCGATAATAATTCGCAACAAAAAAATGTTCAACCCAACTAGCTTTCAATATGAAATTGAGGCCTTCCAGTTTCTGGCTTGCGTTTAATCTGTTTGCGATGTTGCTCGCGCCGAAAATGCATGCGCAAAAATTTGAACAGCGGGATTTTGTTTGTAGTTATTATGGCGAAACAATCAACGCCAGCCCGGTCATGGTCGAGGCGGACGGAAGCGCCCTTGAAGTCATCCAGCGAATTTTGGGAGTTGTTGGACTCAAACCAAATTTCGAGATCCGGGCGGCAAACGTTCCGAACGCGGCCGCAGTCATCATTAAAAACAAACGTTACATTCTTTACAATCCGGACTTCATTGCCGCCATCAATTCGGCGTCGGGAAACAGTTGGTCAGGGATCAGCATCATAGCGCACGAAATCGGACATCATCTCAACGGCCACACCCTGACTAATATGGGAAGCCGCCCAGAACTTGAACTTGAGGCCGATGAGTTTTCCGGTTTCGTACTCCACAAACTGGGAGCTGACCTCTCTGACGCACAAGCAGCATTGGCAATTGCTGCCAGTCAAAAGGCCTCGCACACGCATCCGGCCAAACGAGACAGACTCGCAGCCATTGCAACAGGCTGGCGAAATGCTGGCGGGCAGCCAAATGAAACAGCGGCGGCGAAAAAGAAAACTATTACAAAACCCGCAATGGTAAAAAATCCTGAAAAAAATCCGCCAATTGCTGAAAAATACATTGCCTTCGACGTGGATTTTGCCGCCAATCCGCGAGGCGTTTACCATATAACAGTTCGCGGGAAACTGGTGAAAGTTGAAGATGATGAACTCTACCTGATTGGCAGGTTGGGCGATTCCAACAAAAAAGGTTACAAGTTAATGCTCGCAGACAAATATTACAATTACTTGTACATTGCCTCAAAAGGTGTTGTGGTAAATGGAAATGGCCGGGCGGTTGGGCGAATAAAGCCTCACAAAAAGGCCTAAAAGCAAAAAAGCCCTCCAATTTAATGGAAAGCTTTTCATTGGTCTAACTACTAAACCAGAGGCTTGCGCCTCGAAACAACACAACTATCTTAATGCTTTTTCCGAAAAAAAGCACTTCATATTCCAGAAGTGCTTCTCTCGATTTCGCGGTCTGGACGGGACTCGAACCCGCGACCTCCGCCGTGACAGGGCGGCATTCTAACCAACTGAACTACCAAACCTCGCTTAATGCGGATGCAAATATACTACGGTTTTTCGTTTTTGCAAGCCTTTTGCAAAAATAATTCGGGATATTTTTCTTTGGCTTATCCGAACAGCTGTTTTTCAACCAGATAAGTCGTAAGGATTTTTTCAAAACTGTCGCCGACGCCCACAGGAACGTATTTGATCCGATTCTGCGCGCAAGTCATTGCTAGTCTTTTAAAGTACGATTCCACCTGCTTTTCGTAAGCATCGCGAACGTTATCGGCAAAAATGTCGATTTCTTCACCCGATTCAACGTCGATGAATTTGCGTGGTGCGTTGTCAAAATCAAATTTGATTTCAGTCTTGTCATCGAACACGTGAAACAGCACAACTTTGTGCTTGTTATGCTTCAAATGTTGCAGCGCGTTGAACAATGCATCTTCGTCGGCGAACTGGAACATATCGGTAAATAAAATAACCATCGAGCGGCGATGAAGCTTTTCGGCTATTTGATGCAGAAAAGTGACCGTGTCGGTATTTTTGGATTGTTTTGGGCTGTCGAGCAGATTTTCGAGCTTGTTGAGCAACATCCGATGATGGCGGTCACTGCCTTTTTCGGGCGCGTAATATTCGTACTCATCCGAATAAACACTAAGCCCGACGGCATCGCGCTGCTTTTTAAGCAGATTCATCAATACGGCCGACGCGAGTACGGAAAAACCGATTTTACTTTTGAAAAACGGCTCGTCGTGATCAAGTTTAGGATAGTGCATCGACGACGAATTGTCAATGATCAAATGGCATCGAAGGTTGGTTTCTTCTTCAAAACGTTTTGTGTACAGGCGGTCTGTCTTGGCGAACAACTTCCAATCGATGTGCTTGGTACTCTCGCCGGTATTATAGACTTTATGCTCGGCAAATTCAGCCGAAAAACCATGAAACGGCGATTTGTGCATTCCCGAAATAAACCCTTCAACAACCTGGTTCGCGAGCAATTCAAGGTGCGCAAAGCTTGAGATTTTTTCTATTTGCGATTCAATCTTCATGTCCCAAATGTATTGAAAGCTATTGAAAATTCGGATAATGTGATGATTAAAAGAATGGTAAAGTTTGGGGACTCTGAAATTTTTTCAGAGTCTAAACCGGTAAGCCCATTATAACCGGATGGCCGAAAGGCCGCGACAGACCTTCAAAAATCTTGTTATGGGCTGAGACTCTGAAAAAATTTCAGAGTCTCCAACCAATAAAAAAGCCCGACGAATCGGGCTTCTTCATATACTATTTATACTTACAAAACTGCGTTGAGTGAATCGGCATACGTTTGTTTTGGCGCTACGCCAACCTGACGGCCAACTACTTCACCGTTTTTGAACACAAGAACGGTCGGGATGTTCCGAACACCGTATTTTGCGGCAAATTCCTGATTTGCATCTACGTCAACTTTACCGACAACGGCTTTGCCATCATATTCTTCGCTGATCTGGTCAATGATCGGACCAACCATTCTGCATGGTCCGCACCATGCTGCCCAGAAATCAACCATAACCGGCTTGTCTGATTTCAATACTACTTCTTCGAAATTTGCATCTGTTATTGTTTGTGCCATGATAATCGCTGTTTAAATTGTAACGCAAAATTAGGCAATTAATGCAATATAAAAAGTGATTTGCATTTGTTTTGGCTATTTGGAAATCGGCTGGCATTATTGTGCAGCTTGATATAATAAACTTATCTTCTCCAAAGAAAAAACCTTCCGAAAAACAGGAAGGTTCCACTCCAACAATATTGCTCCGCTATTTCTGAACCGTATAGCCCTTTGTTTTCGCAAAAGCCACAATTGAAGTGCTCATCGCGTTGCCAAGGTCGTCCTGCCCATTTTTCTTTTTGTTCTCATTGTCAATGTACGCCTGGCGCTTCTTGCCGAGTTCTGCGATCTCCTTTTGGATGGCTTCGCGTTCTTTGGCCTTTTGATCCACATAGGCTGTGATTTCGGCAGTAGTTTTATTTTGCAATTCCTTAGGCAAGTCTTCTTTCTTCATTTTTTGGATTGCCTGTTTGTCGTCTTTTACTTTGTCAACCAAATCCCAATCGTCGTTCTTATAGACCCCTTTCGACTTACTGACCGTGCGCTCTGCGTAATTCGCCTTTGACATTTTTTCGGCGTTGATATCCTGCCGTTGCTGGTTCATCTTTTTGTACGCGCCGTTCGCGCCGTAATTGATGTAAGTGTTGTTGATGCGAACGTTGCATTGGGTAATCTGGTCGTCATACGGCGTCAAGACATATTCGACGGCCTGATTTGAATCAATGTTGAAATATTTGCCGCGCCCAACTTCGGCACCGTCTTTCCAAAGTTCAGAAATTCCCGCGCTCTGGCTGCCGCAATAAATCGTGTTGATATAAATCCCTTTTCGCAAAGCATCGCCGATCGCTTCCTTGTAATTGACGCGGCCCTGGTTGAAACCTTCGTTACCTGAAATATAAATCAATTTCATATCAGATCCAGAATCGCCCCAATTGAGCTGCCGCGTCGCGTCGCGGATTACCGCACCGCAATATTCGCTGCCGCCGTTCGTCCTGAGCGTAAACAGCTTTTCAGAAATCAGGTCAAGATCAGTGGTCAGCGGCGTTACTTGGCGGATGTAATCACGCTCAGAAGACAAGCCGTCGTTCCCGTATTCATACAATGAGATTTCGATATTCGGTGTCTGGCCGTTGTATTTCAAGGTCGTCAACGTATTGACAATGTTCCAAAGCCTTGATTTCGCCTGCTCGATCAAACCGTCCATACTATTGGATGTATCGAGCAAGAGCGCAACCTGGATTTTCGTACCGCTTGGCCTGGGCTTTACGGCTACCGGTTTGGTCTTGACCGTTTTCGCTACGACGTGATACATGTACGGATTTCGATGTCCTTCAATGTTTTGACTTCTGTTGCCATTTCCAGCGCCGGCGAAAGTTGCCGCCAGCAACGCGGCGATTAACGTTAGATTTTTCATAATGTTGGATTTTAGTTATTGTACTGCAAATTTTACTTTGATTTCATACCGAAGATTTAGCGCCTTCGCATTGTCGATTGCCTGCTGCCCGCTGTATTGTTCGATGTAGGAATTGCTGGCCAGGCTGCGGTTGGGGTCGCTGAACCAGTGTCATCCCGGCACTTCCGGTGACTTCGATGAATTTTCGCGTATCGACCAGTTGCGCAAAAATCGGCGTGGCGACGATCACTAAAAGACTTTTGAAAAAGATTTGCACGGCTCCGGCATTTTGTTGTAACAAATGTATTTTGACAAACAATCTGCAAATTGCAGACTGGGTGAAAAGCCGTCTTGACTTGGTGAAATCCATAGGAAAACCGTCTATATTTGATTTACTTTACATCCGATAAAACTATATGCGACTGCCCGTTCCCATAATGATTTTCCTTTCGATGCTGTTGTCTCCAATTCTGGTCACGGCGCAGGATTCATTACCGCCGCCAGCCAGACAGGAAGCAACCAAACTCTCAAAACGCGGCACCGAACTCCAGAAATCGTTTAAGAAAAATGACGAGCGCGGCATTGCCTCCAATTATGAAAAAGTCGCCCAAACTTTTCTCGATAAAGGCGACAAGGCTAAAGCCGAGGAATATTTCAAAAAAGCCCTGGCGGTTTACTCCAAAACAAAAAGCAACGGCGATATCGCGCGCGTGCGCCGAAGCCTGGCCAAAGTCCAGGAATCGCAAAACAAACTTGACGACGCGGCGCTGAACTATAAAAAGGCAGAAGAAGTTTCGGGCGATGCATCGGCTGAAAGCGTCAACGCTGCAGATTACAACCGCGTGATGAACAATGCCAGTCCTCTCGAGCAGGAAAAATTCGTCGATAAAAAAATCAATACACTTGACCGTCAGGCACAAAAGGAAGAAGTCGCCGATGCCTATATACAAAAAGCCGCAATCAACCTCAAACTCGAAGACAGGGAAGCGGCGATAGAAAGCTACCGGAAGGCGCTGCCATACGCTGAGAGCAAGCCCGCGAAAGTCGTCGAAATCAAAAACGAAATCGCCAAAACCTACGCGGCCGGCAATGACTACGACGCTGCGATCGATCTCACGCAAGACGTATTGAACAAGGCTGAAAATACCAGTGATTTCAGCACGCAGATCAAGCAATGGCAAAACCTCAGCGACATTTATTTCAAAAAAGGCGATACGCAGAAAGCCGTAACCGCTTTGCGGAAAGCCTATGATTTGTCGTTCAAAAACGGCAGGACGGCCGAGGCAAAAAACAGCCTGGCGCAACTCATTGACTTCTATCGACGCCGCGGCGATGATAAAAACCGGATGGCATTGTACGACGAGTTCTTCCGGAATTTCGACAAGTTGATCGCTTCAGACAGTTCGCTGATCGACGCCAAGACTTTTCAGGTGACCGAAGAAAAAATCAAACAGCTTGAAAACGAAAAAAGACTCAAAGACGAATTGATTTCGCGTAAAAACCTTTTCAATTCGGTTTTGCTTGGCTCGATTTTCCTGCTTTTATTGTTGTTTGCGTTCATCATTCGGGCGTTGCGCGCCATCAAAATCAAAAACAAAAGAATCGCGCTTCAGTCACTGCGTCGTGAAATGAATCCGCATTTCATTTTCAACAGCCTGAACAGCGTCAACCAGTTCATTTCGCAGAACAACGAGCGCGAGGCAAACAAATATTTGTCTTCGTATTCCACTTTGATGCGCAATATGATGGAAAACTCGAACCGCGATTTCGTGACGCTCGGCAACGAGATCGAACAGTTGAAAAAGTATCTCGAACTCGAGCACACGCGTTTCCGCGACCAATTTGAATATGAGATTTCGGTCGATGAAAACCTCGACACCGAAACGACTTTTATCCCAAACATGATCGTTCAGCCGCATCTCGAGAACGCGATTTGGCACGGGCTGCGCTATAAGGAAGGCAAAGGCATGCTGTTTTTGAAATTTGAACTCGATGACCGAAAAGTAATCATCACCATCAGCGATGACGGTATCGGGCTCACGAAAAGCCGCGAACTCAAAACCAAGCACCAGCTCGCCCACCAGTCGCGAGGCATCACCAATACCAAGGAACGGATGGCGCTTTTGAATGATCTCTACAATAGGGAAATCGAGTTGACCGTGGCTGAAAAAGCTGCGCCACTGACCGGAACAATTGTAGAAATTAGGTTTCCCTTAATCAATAAGATATGAAGCGGGCCACTTTAATGCTGGGTGTGATCACATTTGCCATGACCGCGCAAAAACCGTCGTTTGTTCACGCGGCCGGCACGTGCCAATTCATCAACGGAAAATACATCAAGATTTTATGAGCCTGCAAAAAATACAAAGTGTCATCGTCGAAGATGAAGCCGCCGCGCGAGAAGTCCTGCAGCGTTATCTGCAGAAATATTGCCCGCAAGTTGAAGTTGTCGGACAGGCACAAAACATCAACCAAGCCGTGCCGTTGTTGCACGAAATCAAGCCACAACTGGTTTTTCTCGATGTTGAGATGCCGTTCGGCAACGCATTCGATGTTTTGGAAGCGTGCAAAGATTTGCAATTCGAGACGATTTTCGTGACCGCGTTTTCAGAGTATTCACTCAAGGCGCTGAACCAAAGCGCGGCGTATTATCTGTTGAAACCAATCAGTATCGAGGAGCTTATCGTCGCGGTCAATAAAGTCCAGCAGCAAATCCAGACGCAGGAAGTTTTTAACCGCAACAAGATCATTGTCGAGAATTTCCGCGAACCCAAACCCGAGAAGCAACAAGTGATCCTGCCGACGATGGAAGGTTTTGAAGTCGTCAAAATGGAAGACATCGTTCGCTTGCGCGGCAACGGCAATTTCACAGATTTGCACCTTTCAAACGGCCAGAAGAAAATGGCTTGCCGCTTTCTCAAACATTTCGACGAGATTTTACCACTGCCATTCTTGCGTGTCCACAAGTCGCATATCGTCAATTTGAATTACGTCAAACGGTATAACAAAGGCGGTTATTTGACTTTGACCGACGAGAGTGAAATCGAGGTCTCGCCAACTTATAAAGAGGAATTTTTAAAAAATTTCAGGTAACGACCAAACAAATCCGGGTTATCCTGTTGCGGATTGTTACAGCG
>JAEWLD010000107.1 GCA_023393485.1 Bacteroidota bacterium | reverse complement strand
GTTCCTGGGCGCGTTCAACGAGTGAGACAACGTCGCCCATTCCGAGGATTCGGTCAGCCATACGCGACGGATAAAACACGTCGATCGCATCCATTTTTTCGCCCGTACCGACGAATTTGATCGGCTTATTGACAACCGACTTGATTGACAACGCAGCACCGCCGCGCGTATCGCCGTCGAGTTTTGTCAAAATCACACCGTCAAAATCCAGCCTGTCATTAAATGCTTTCGCCGTATTGACCGCGTCCTGTCCGGTCATCGAATCGACGACGAACAAAGTTTCATGCGGTTTGATCGCCTGATGGACATTGGCAATCTCGGTCATCATTTCCTCATCGACGGCCAAACGGCCGGCGGTATCGACAATGACAACATTGAAACCGTTTGATTTGGCGTGACGAATTGCATTTTCGGCAATCGAAACCGGATTTTTATTTTCAGGTTCCGAATAGACTTCGACGCCGATCGATTCACCTACGACATGCAATTGGTTGATGGCCGCCGGACGGTAAACGTCGCACGCAACGAGCAAAGGCTTTTTGTTCTTCTTGGTCTTGATGAAATTGGCAAGTTTACCAGAAAACGTCGTTTTACCCGAACCTTGCAGACCTGACATCAAAATCACAGTTGGCGCGCCCGAAAGGTTGATTCCTGCCGCTTCGCCGCCCATCAGTTCGGTCAGTTCGTCCTTGACAAGTTTGACCAGAAGCTGGCCGGGCTGCAAAGTCGTCAAAACGTTTTGACCGATTGCCTTATCTTTGACTCGGGTCGTGAAATCTTTGGCGATTTTGAAGTTGACATCGGCGTCGAGAAGCGCGCGCCGGACTTCTTTCATGGTTTCGGCCACATTGACCTCAGTGATTTTGCCGTGGCCTTTGAGAATGTGGAACGCCTTATCTAATTTACTGCTTAAATTATCGAACATAACCCTATTTTTTACTTTAATGATTCCGGTTTTCGACCGAGGCGCAAATGTAACGATTTCAGGCGTATTTGCCGAGCGTTGCAGCCAGATTTTGCATTAAAATTTTATAAGATTATCCTGTAAAGCTGTATGCCGCATCACGCTGGCCAGAAGTATCTTTAATATACCTAAAAAAGCGGATCATGAAACGGATAACTTACCTCAGCATATTGATGATTGCACTGATCGGCATCATCCTGGTTTCGTGCAAACCTTACCATCAGTACGGAACTGCCTCCGACAGAACCGGAACCAACGGCGCCACCAACGGCAACGGAAAAGTACCGAGAGACAACACTCACAATTTCAGATATTGAAACAAGCCAGTCAACAAACTGGCTTTTATTTTTGACTACATTCTATTTGGGACGTCAATTCCCAATAAGGCAAATGCCGAGGCGATGACCTCGCCTACTTTTTTTGACAGCTGTAAACGGAAAACGCGTTTTGCCTGATCGGGCTCGCCCATGTTGATCGGCACAGATTGGTAAAACGAGTTGAATTCCTTGACAAGTTCGTAAACGTAGTTGGCAATCAAGGCCGGGCTGTGGCTTTGGGCTGCGTTCTGAAGAACTTCAGGGAATTGTGTAAGCCATTTTAGCAGCTCTTTTTCCTTTTCGTGCAGCGAAATTTGACCAACATCGCCCTCAATTCCAGAGTCTGAGGCTTTGCGCAACAATGACTGGATCCGCGCGTATGTATATTGGATAAATGGCCCGGTGTTTCCGGCAAATTCAACCGACTCTTCAGGGTTGAACAGAATTCGTTTTTTCGGGTCGACCTTTAAGATGTAATATTTGAGCGCGCCCATGCCGATCGTATGGTAAAGTTGCTTTTTTTCATCGGCCGAAAAATCGTCGAGCTTGCCCAATTCAACCGAAATCTGCTCCGCGGTTTGGTCCATTTCAAGCATCAAATCATCGGCATCGACCACAGTTCCTTCGCGGCTTTTCATTTTACCCGATGGCAGATCGACCATGCCGTATGACAAATGGAACAGGTTTTTCGCCCAATCAAAACCGAGTTTCCGCAAAATCAAAAACAACACTTTAAAGTGGTAATCCTGTTCGTTGCCAACGGTGTAGACCATCGCGTTGACATCGGGAAAATCCTTGACGCGTTGAATTGCCGTGCCGATGTCCTGGGTCATGTAAACCGCTGTGCCATCTGAACGCAAGACGATTTTTCGATCCAATCCTTCGGCAGTCAGGTCAATCCAGACCGAACCGTCCGGATCTTTTTCAAAAACGCCTTTTTCAAGGCCCATTTGCACGACATTTTTGCCGAGCAGATAAGTATCGCTTTCGTAATAATATTTGTCGAAATCCACGCCGAGGTTTTTGTAGGTCTCATCAAAACCTTCATAAACCCAATGGTTCATCGTTTTCCAAAGCGAAACCACATCCGGCTTTCCGGCTTCCCAATCAAGCAGCATTTGCTGGGCTTCTTTAATGATTGGCGCCTGTTTTTTGGCTTCGTCTTCGGTCTTGCCTTCGGCGATTAGGGCGTTGATCTGATTTTTATAGGCTTTGTCAAACTCGACGTAATATTTTCCGACCAATTTATCGCCTTTCATTCCCGAGGTTTCAGGCGTTTCACCGTGGCCGAATTTCTGCCAGGCGAGCATTGATTTACAAATATGGATGCCGCGGTCATTGATAATCTGCACTTTGTGGACATTTTTGCCCGATGCCTTGAGAATCTCAGCAACCGAATAACCCAAAAGATTGTTCCTGACGTGGCCAAGATGCAGCGGCTTGTTGGTGTTTGGCGACGAATATTCAACAAGTACCGCTTCGCCCGGTTTTGGCTCGACGAATCCATACCTGGGATTTGATTTGATGCCGTTTAGGAAACTCAGGTAATATGAATCTGAAATGACGATGTTGAGGAAACCGGCCACGACGTTGAACTTTTCAACTTCGGTGCAGTTTTCTACCAGATAATCGCCAAGCTTTTTGCCGATTTC
>JAEWLD010000078.1 GCA_023393485.1 Bacteroidota bacterium | reverse complement strand
GCACAGCCATCGCCATGTTCGTGCAATTTCGATCGATGAACTTATAGGTATAAAATCTGGCATCGGAAAACAAAACAGAATTCAGCTCTTCAAACAATTGTTGTTTTTTCTGTTGCGGAATATCGAGGACTTGCTCGGAAACCGACCGTTTTTCATAATCGTATTGGGCAATAAAGTCAAGGAAACTGCCTGCCGTGACAAAATACTGCATGTCGCCTTTTACGAAACGCAGCGCAAAATTCGGGGTCGAAAAATCAAACGCGCCATAGTTGTAGACGATGTCGATGCCGCGCTCAGGATCACTGATCCGGATTGCCGTATGGCCAAACAACGCATAAATTTCAGGGCTCGCGCCACAAGTCAAAACGCTGACTTTTGCTTTTTCGGATAGCGGCACTGATTGGCCGATTGCCACCACCGATACGAAAAAAAACAGGATTGAAATTTTGAGTTTCTGCATTTATAACCTTTTGTAATGCGCGATGATTTTCTTGATGTATTCCAGCAATTGGTAGCGTTCCTGCGAATTATCGTCACTGAACATCGTGTAAAAAGCGGCAATTTTTTCGGCTTCCATTTCTCCGGTAAAATGCAGATAACGGACTTCGCTGATGAACTGGTTGGTTTCGATGTCGTGATCTTCGGCGCGGGCCAGTGCCTCGGCGTTGCCGCGAATCAACAGGCTTCGTTCGGCCTGTGATAAATCCGATGTGAGATAGCTCATCGCCGGATCGACCACCGACGGCATTTCAGACGGCACCAATCCAACGCCGTTGCAGTACGCGCACGGTCCGGTTCCCCAAAACAATTCGCGCCCAAGCCGGCGCAAGTCTTTTTCGTCGACTTCGCCTTTGCCAAGACAGCGCGGGCATTCGATTTTTTTACTGTTGAAAAGCGATTTGATGAAATCCATTATCTAAAGATACCCAAATCAACCTTAAGCGAAAAAATATTTGAATAAAGTGCGGCACTTTGGTCGCCGAGGTCGGTCAATGCATAGTCAACCTGAATGCCTTTATATTTGAATCCGAGCCCGATGTTCGGCTGGAAACCGACTTTGGTCGTACCATCAAGCTGTTCCACATTCTGGAAATTACCAACGCCGGCGCGTACAAAAACCAAATCGGTGTAACCCCATTCGAGCCCAACCGCCGGATCAATAGATACAGCGCTTGTGGAAATGATATCGTTGGTTTGTTCAAAGCGCATGTTGAGATTCGTGGCGGCGAGCAAGCTCATGTCATTGTGGAATTCAAACTTTTTGCTGATGCCGATTTGGGCTTTCGGAAGCGTGATTTCTGAGCTTTCAGGCAGTTCCTGGTTTTGTCCTTCGACGGCTTCAGAAATCGTCGCAAATTCTTCTTCGTCTATGTTCCAGATGTTGTAGGTCGTCGTGATATCGCGGAGCATCACTCCGAAGTGCCAGTCATTGCGGTCAAATTGCAGGCCGACATCGAAACCAAATCCCCATGAATTGGCGAATTTTCCGATAATGCGGCGAATAATTTTTGCATTCACGCCATATTGCAAGCCTTCGATTTTGAGCCGTCGCGCATATGAAAAAGTCGCGGCGTAATCAGCAGTTGAAAACAAGCTGATTCGATTGTAATCGATGTTGCCCTGATCGTCAATGAGCTGTGTCGTATTCAAAATGTCGTCAACGCCAAACCGGATCAATGAAACGCCCCAGGCACTTTCGCTGTCGATCGGCATCGCGAAGGCCGCATAATCGTATTGGGCGATGTTGGCGAAATAACTCGCGTGCATGAGCGCAACCTGCTTGTCTTCAACTTTTAAAATGCCGGCAGGATTCCAATAACCCGAATTCACATCACCTGTAGAAGCAACGACGGCGTTTGACATGCCCAGTGCGGCAGCGTCGACCCCGATGTTCATGAATTCGTTGGAATATTTGCGGACGGCCTGAGCGCTGGCAAGCGAACAGACAAAGAGTAAAAGCAGAAACGGAGTTTTCTTGATCAAAGCAAATTTTTTAAGGCCGAAGGCGCTCGCCAAAAATATGAATTTTTTCGGGCTTTCGCTGAAAATAAATCTACGTTAAAACGCGCCCGGCTTTAACTTATTGTGCTACATTTGTGGGGCATAACTTCAATTATGGGCATCAAAAGGCATATTCCGAACATCATTACTTTATTGAACCTGTTTTGTGGCTGCATCGCCATCGTTTTTGCCAGCGAAGCAAATTTCGAAATGGCGTTTTACTTTGTTTGCGGCGGCATTTTTCTCGATTTTTTCGACGGATTTTTTGCACGGCTTTTCAAAGTCGCCAGCCCGCTCGGATTGCAGCTTGATTCACTCGCCGACATGGTTACCAGTGGCGTCGTACCGGGATTTGTGATGTTTCATATGATGTCAAACAGCAACAATGTTGCGTCGTGGTTTCCGTATCTTGGTTTTCTGGTCACCCTCGGCTCGTGTTATCGGTTGGCGAATTTCAACATAGACACGCGCCAGACCGATTCGTTCATCGGGCTGCCAACGCCGGCCAATGCGCTTTTTATCCTCAGCCTGCCGCTGGTGCTCGAACATTCAGATTCGCTTTTGATGCTTGAAGTATTGGTCAATCCCTGGATTTTACTGGTCATTGCGGTTTTCAGCGCGTTTATCCTCAACGCCGAAATCCCACTGTTTTCACTTAAGCTCAAAAAAGTCGGTTTCAAAGGAAACGAACTGCCGATTTTGTTTTTGATTTACAGCGTTGCGATGCTTGCGATTTTTACTTACTCGGCGCTGCCGTTGATTATCTTGTCGTATATTTTGTTGTCGGTCATCAACAACAAACTGCTCAAAAAATAGTATGCCTGCCTCAAAGAAAACAGCCCGTAGCCCGCGCCGCAGGAGAATTCCTTTTTTGAACAAAAAGATTTCGAAAGGGTTGTGGATTGTGGTTTTTTTGCTTGTTTTATTGGGCGTCGGCTATCATTTCAAAAGCGATCTCGCGTACTGGCTCGGCTTCAAGACGCACAAGCGCTGGACCGAAGACAAGGAACATTTCATCCGCAACGTCCAGGTGCTCGAAAGCCATTCAGACCACGTGGCCGGAATCGATGTTTCTGAATACCAAGGCAGGATTGATTGGGTAGAAACTGATTCGGTTGAAGACACTTACCCAATCGGATTCGTGTTCATCCGCGCAACTTATGGCGAAAAAAACCGCGATGTGCAATTTGCCAACAACTGGCGCGAAGTCAAGAAAACAGCAATGATCCGCGGCGCTTACCATTATTACAGGCCCGACGAAAATTCGGTCAGGCAGGCGCAGAATTTTATAGACAATGTCAAACTCGAAAATGGCGATCTGCCGCCGGTGCTCGACGTTGAGCGGATTCCCGAAGGCCAGTCAGTCGAGCGACTTAAAGTCGGCATCAGGCGCTGGCTTGAAAAAGTCGAAAAACACTACGGCATGCGGCCGATCATCTACAGCGGCGAAAAATACTATCTCGACTTTTTAAAAGACGAATTCAAAACCTACACGGTCTGGGTTGCCAACTACAACTTCAAAGTCAAACGCATCGATCCGGGCTGGCAGTTCTGGCAGTTTACTCAAAACGGAACGGCGAAAGGCATCGACGGCGCGGTTGACATCAATATTTTTAATGGCGATGGGCCGGCGCTTCGCAGGATCAGGAAGAAATAACTAAAGCTGGCGGATACGATCATCAGAATCACAAATCCGAAAAAACCAAACAACGGCAAGAGTAGAAGATAAGCCTCGCCTGGCGAAATTTACACTCGCGCCCACTCAGGATTGGGTTTTGGAACCATAACCCGTGGATCTTTTTTGTCGTAGTAAAAGAATTTCCAGATATAATTTTTCGGATCGCGCTGGGAAAACTCCTCCCTTTAGAAGTTCAATTTCTTTTTCCGAAGCTCGAAGTTTTGCCCGAGATAAACCCGCCGGACCATTTCATCCTGAACGAGTTCTTCCGGCACGCCCGCTTTCAGGATTCCGCCTTCAAACATCAAATACGTTTTATCGGTAATGGCAAGTGTTTCCTGAACGTTGTGGTCGGTAATCAAAATGCCGATGTTTTTATTCTTCAACTGCGCGACGATTCTTTGGATGTCTTCAACGGCAACAGGGTCAACGCCTGCAAACGGTTCGTCAAGTAAGATGAACTTTGGGTCGGTCGCCAACGCGCGCGCGATTTCGGTTCTTCGCCTTTCACCGCCCGAAAGCAAATCGCCGCGGTTTGTACGGATGTGATTGAGGCTGAATTCGGCGATCAATTCCTCCATTTTCGCCTCTTGTTGGTCTTTGGTCAAATTCGTCAGCTGCAACACGCTCATGATGTTGTCCTCAATGCTCAACTTCCTGAAAACCGACGCTTCCTGCGCCAAATATCCAATGCCGTACTGCGCGCGTTTGTACATCGGGAAGTCAGTGATTTCCATGTCGTCAAGCCAGATTTTGCCGTCGTTTGGTTTGACCAGCCCGACAATCATGTAGAATGATGTGGTTTTTCCGGCGCCGTTCGGCCCGAGCAACCCGACGATTTCGCCTTGGTTTACTTCAACCGAAATGCCTTTGACGACCGATCGGCCTTTGTAGGTTTTGATGAGATGTTCGGCTCTGAGAATCACGGATTTTTAGATTGTTGCAGTTAGATTTTTAGGTTGATCTGAATCGGGACAAAGAAACAAATTATTGATAGACCAAAGTTCTGGTTTAACCAATTATTAATTATTAATTATTAATTATTCATTGATTCAAGCGCCTCCCAAAATTCATACGCCCGTCGCAAATGCGGAATCACGATCGTGCCGCCAACGAGCGTCGCAATAGACATCGCTTCCATCATTTCGGCTTTGGTGACGCCTTCTTTGTGGCAGGTTTCGAGATGATATTTGACGCAATCGTCGCAGCGCAGGACCGCCGATGCCACCAATCCCATGAGCTCTTTGGTTTTTACATCGAGCGCGCCGGCCATGTAAGCGTTGGTGTCGAGGTTGAAAATCCGTTTGATGACTTTGTTGTCATCGGCCAAAAGCTTTTCGTTCATTTTGGCGCGGTAGTCGTTGAAATCGTTTACAAGATCAGCCATTTGCGTTTGTCTTTAATGATTTTTCCCTGTCTTTGGCGACGTAGGCCGAGATGAAAATGCTCAGTTCATAAATCAGCAACATCGGAATCGCGACCATAATCTGGCTCACGACATCGGGCGGCGTAACGATTGCCGCGATGATCAATATGATGACGACGCCGTATTTTCTGTATTTGCGCAAAAATTCGGGCGTGACCAGGCCAAGTTTCGACAAAAAGAAAATGATGATCGGCAATTCAAAATACAGCCCGCTGGCCAAAACAGACATTTTGACCATTCCCATATATGAGTCGACGTTGAACTGGTTATGTACAATCGTTGAAACGCTGAACGTCGCCACGAACTGGACCGACATCGGAATCACGATAAAATATCCGAACAATACGCCCAGGAAAAACAAAACCGACGAGACGAATATGAAAAGTTTTGCATTGCGGCGTTCTTTCTCGTAAAGCGCCGGACTGACAAAACCCCAAAGCAGCCACAATATATACGGAAACGAAATGATAAAGCCGCCGAGAATGCAGATCCAAACAAATATATTGACCTGGCCTTCCATTTCAGTGTTCTGGATGATGAAAGGCAGTTCTGTCACGCAAATGCTGTCGGCGAAACCGAGTTGATGAGACAAGTCGCAAAAAAACCGGTAAGTGACAAATTCGACCTTTGTCGGCCCAAAAATCACTTCTTCGAACAACCAGTCAGCAATAAAATAAACGCCCATTGCGCCAATGACAACCGCAATTGCGGCCCTGACGAGCACCCAACGCAATTCTTCGAGATGGTCAAGAAATGACATTTCGTTGACCGGCTTCTTTATTCTTTTCGCCATCAGAGAATGCCTTCTTTTAAAATGTCGTGCAAATGGATGACGCCTTGATAAACGCCGTCGTCAACCACGATGAGTTGCGTGATTGAAAAGTCTTCAAGCAAATTGAATGCATCGACGACCATGTGTTTCGTGGTGACCGATTTCGGGTTTTTGGTCATGATGTCGCGTGCACACAGCCCGGCAATCGAGTCGCGGTCTGCGAGCATTCGCCTAATGTCGCCATCGGTAATGATTCCGATAACTTTGCCGTTTTCAACAACCGCTGCGACACCAAGCCTTTTTTCTGAAATCTCAAAAATGACGTGCCGAATGTCATCGTCGGGCGAAACCTGCGGACTGTGCGTCTTGTCAAGCATGTCGCCAACGCGCAATAGCAGTTTTTTGCCAAGTGCGCCGCCCGGATGGTATTTGGCGAAGTTGTCAGGCGTGAATTCGCGCAGTTCCATCAGGCAAACCGCGAGCGCATCGCCCATGACAAGCTGTGCCGTCGTGCTTGAAGTCGGTGCGAGATTGATCGGGTCTGCCTCAGCACTGACGGTTGTATTGAGCACGAAATCTGAATTTTTTCCCAAAAATGACGTGACGTTGCCGGTCATCGCAATAAGCGTGTTGCCGAACCGTTTGAGGATTGGGACGAGCGCCTTGATTTCGGGACTGTTGCCGCTTTTTGAAATGCAGATCACGACATCGCCGGGCTGTACCATGCCCAGGTCGCCGTGGATGGCTTCCGATGCGTGCAGGAACATTGACGGCGTTCCGGTAGAGTTCATCGTAGCTACGATTTTCTGTGCGATGATCGCGCTTTTCCCGATTCCGGTCACGACCAGACGCCCTTTGGCCGCGTAAATGAGTTCAACCGTTTGCGAGAAGTCGGCATCAATGAAATCTACGAGCCTTGCAATAGCTTCACTTTCAGTTGTAATGACGCGTTTTGCAGCCGCCGAAATTTTTTCTTTTGTGCCCAATGTATTATTTGTGTGTGAAAAAGAAAGTCGTATATTTATGGTTGAACTTGTTTTAGCTTTTTCCAATTGGCTGGAAAATGATTTTTCCCTTTCATATTTCACCTTTTTCTTGTTGCGTAGCGCTGCTATGAAACGCGAAAAACGCAAAATCTGAAAAACAAATCTCGATTTTCCATCACAATCCGAAAAAGTTCAAACCAGTTCTTTGCAAATTTAAACAAAAATTACCGATTACCCCCAGAATGGACATTAATGAAATTGACATACACGCTGCATTAAAAAAGTATTTTGGTTTCAGCCAGTTTAAAGGTCTTCAGGAGCAGGTTATCCGAAGCATTCTCTCCAAACAAAACACGTTTGTCATCATGCCGACCGGCGGCGGAAAGTCGCTGTGTTACCAATTGCCTGCGCTGATGCAGGAAGGCACGGCAATCGTGGTGTCGCCACTGATTGCACTGATGAAGAACCAGGTTGATGCGATGCGCAGTTTGTCGTCGGATGAAGGCATAGCGCACGTTTTGAACTCGTCGCTGACCAAAACCGAAATCACCCAAGTCAAAAGTGATATCACGACTGGCCATACCAAGTTGTTGTATGTCGCGCCCGAATCGCTTACCAAAGAGGAATATGTGCTGTTTTTACAAAGCGTGCCGATTTCATTCGTGGCGATCGACGAGGCGCATTGCATCTCTGAATGGGGACATGATTTTAGGCCTGAATACCGCAATCTGCGGCACATCATCAGGCAGCTCGGCGATATTCCCGTAATTGGCCTGACCGCGACGGCGACGCCAAAAGTGCAGGAAGACATTTTGAAAAACCTCGATATGGCCGATGCGCGAACCTTCAAGGCTTCGTTCAACCGGCCAAACCTTTTTTATGACGTCAGGACAAAAACCAAAAACGTTGAGGCGGATATCATCCGTTTCATCCGCCAGCACAAAGGAAAATCGGGAATTATTTATTGTTTGAGCCGTAAAAAGGTTGAGGAGATTTCGCAGGTGTTGCAGGTCAACGGCATCAATTCGGTTCCGTATCACGCAGGATTGGACGCCAAGACGCGCGCCAAACATCAGGATATGTTTTTGATGGAAGACGTCGATGTGGTTGTTGCGACGATAGCTTTTGGAATGGGCATCGACAAGCCTGATGTTCGGTTTGTGATCCATCACGATATCCCAAAATCACTTGAAAGTTATTACCAGGAAACCGGGCGCGCCGGACGCGATGGCGGCGAAGGTTATTGTCTTGCCTACTATTCTTATAAAGACGTCGAAAAGCTCGAAAAATTCATGTCGGGCAAACCCGTAGCCGAACAGGAAATCGGGTTTGCGCTGTTGCAGGAAGTCGTAGCGTACGCTGAAACTTCAATGTCGCGCCGCAAATTCCTGTTGCACTATTTCGGTGAAGAATTCGACGAAATCAACGGTGAAGGCGCCGATATGGACGACAATGTCCGCAATCCGAAGCCGAAAATCGAGGCGATGAACGAGGTCCGAAAACTTCTGGAAACCGTCCGCGACACCAAACATTTGTACAAAGCCAAGGAAATCATATTCACGCTGACCGGTAAAGTCAACGCCGTCATCAAGGCGCACCGCACAGATTCACAGCACTTTTTCGGCGCGGGCGATACGCACGACGAGCGGTTTTGGATGGCGCTGATCCGACAGGTTTTGGTGGCAGGATTGTTACAGAAAGACATTGAAACCTACGGAATCCTCAAAATCACGGAAGCCGGACTCGATTTTATCCAGCATCCGACGTCGTTTATGATGAGTGAAGATCACGAGTACAGCGAAAGCGAGGACGAAAATATTGTCACAGCGTCAAAATCATCGGGCACTGCCGATGAAGCCTTGATGGCGATGCTGCGCGATTTGCGCAAAAAGGTCGCTAAGAAGTTGGGCGTTCCGCCATTTGTGGTATTTCAGGATCCGTCGCTCGAAGACATGGCGCTCAAATATCCGATCACACTCGATGAGCTCGGCAACGTACACGGCGTGGGCGAGGGCAAAGCCAAAAAGTACGGCAAAGACTTCGTTGAACTCATCGCGCGTTATGTGGAAGACAATGAAATCACGCGGCCGGATGATTTGGTTGTGAAATCAACCGGCGCCAATTCGTCGAACAAACTTTATATCATCCAGAACATTGACAGGAAATTGCCGCTTAGCGACATCGCGTCTGCCAAAGGCATGACAATGGATACGCTGCTCAAGGAAATGGAAGTGATTGTGTATTCGGGGACAAAACTCAATATCAGTTACTGGATCGACGATATGCTCGACGAAGACCAACAAGAAGAAATCCACGAATATTTCATGGAATCCGAAACCGACCGGATTGAAGACGCGCTACGCGAGTTTGAAGGTGATTATGACATTGATGAACTCAGGTTGATGCGGATTAAGTTTATTTCGGAAGTAGCGAATTAATTGATAATTGACAATTGATAATTGACAATTGATGAAAAATTTCGTACTGGAGAAGTTTTTAATTGCCCTTAATATTTAATTGCAACAGAATTTCACTTAGGAAACAGCGTTATCGTATTCAGTAGAGAGTCAAGCTAAATTATAGTCGGCACCAACTGTCAATTATCAATTGTCAATTGTCAATTTCAAAAATCTCCCCCCGATGCGGCTTCAAAGCATCCCTTACCGCGATCATTTCCTGGTCGGTCACAACCATGAACGCAATGGCGTGCATTTCATTTTTCACTTCAAAACCGGTGATTTTTAATGGAAGCTTTTCGGCGTCGATATATTCTTTGAGGTGAATTTCGTGGTGTTCGGCGGTTTTGGCTGCGGCCGGGCCCCGGAAATCCCAAATGAGTTTGATTTGTCGCATGTCGCAAAGTTACGTATCGACCGCGAATTCCCGAATTATTTTTTGATTCGTGATTGGCGGTTTTTAATTAGTTTTGAGAAAATGGGTTTTATGATTAAACATACTTTGCTATTGCTTGCGGTTTTTCAATTTTCAAACGCACAGGAATTAACATTGCCGCAAGCCAATCATCTGGCTTCGCTGCCGCTAAAATGCCTTCAACAGGAATATCCCAACAAACCCGGCGAATCGTTGGTTGACAGCACCGAAGTTGTCAACCCGAAAGCGGCGCATCCGGCATTTTACGGTTGTTTTGACTGGCATTCGTCGGTTCACGGCCATTGGAGTTTGGTTTATTTGCTCAACCGTTTTCCGAAACTTGACAGGCGCGATGAAATCATCGGCAAACTCCAAGTCAATTTGTCAAAGGAAAACATTGCAGCCGAAGTCGCGTACCTGAGCAAAAAACACGAAAAATCGTTTGAGCGGACTTACGGCTGGAACTGGCTTTTGAAACTCCAACTCGAACTCGAAAAGTCAAATGAAGCTTACGCAAAAGAACTTGCGGCCAACTTAAAGCCGCTTTCCGATTTAGTCGCGGCGCGTTATATTGAATTTTTGCCGAAACTTTTATACCCGATTCGCGTCGGCACACATTCAAGTACGGCTTTCGGACTGACCTTCGCCTGGGATTACGCCGTTTATGCCAAAAACGTCAAGCTGCAGCAATCAATCCGCGATGCCGCGACGAGGCTGTTCATCAAAGACCAGAATTGCCCTTTTGCATGGGAACCGTCGGGCATTGATTTTTTGTCTCCATGCCTTGAAGAACTGGGCATCATGCAGCGTGTTTTGTCAAAAGAAGATTTCTTGTCGTGGCTTCAGACGTTCGCCCCGCAATTGTTCAGGAAAGATTTCAGATGGGAACCGGGCAGGGTTTCGGATCGCACAGACGGCCATCTCGTCCATCTTGACGGGCTAAACTTTTCGCGCGCGTGGAATTTGTACAGGCTTGTAAAACAATATCCGAATGAATTCGCACATCTCAAGCAGGTGGCCGATTATCACATGAATTATTCGTTGCCTTTTGTCATTGACGGGAATTACCAAGGCGAGCATTGGCTGGCGTCGTTTGCGTTGCATGCTTATGAGGAAAAGTAGGGCGTTGCGGCGGCTGTCCAAAGCAGATTGCATTTGGCTCGCAAAAAGCTGATCGCATTAGGCTCGCAAAAAGCTGATCGCATTTTGCTCGCCCAGTTCGCAAGCTCGTGTTGCTCGCCCGGTTCACAAGCTCGTATTGCTCGCCGGTTCGCTGGTGTGGCCAGCCGCCGCCGGGCTGTCTGCTTTATCTTTTGCCTTCCTGGCGTCGGCAAAAGGATGCCGCGTCCATCCCTAACGCGGCTATAAGCTAAGCCTTAAGCTATTTATTCAAACCAAAACAATTGTTTCACACCACAGTTGTAAGAGCTTAAAGCTTACGGCTTACAGCTTAAAGCCCAATACGGCAGCCAGCTTAAACCTTTTATTTATCTTTGCCCCATGCGCGAAATTCTGTTCCAAACTTCCCCCGAAACCGCCGCCAATGAATCCATGCTTAAAACTCATTTGAGCAAACATATAGGCATTCCCGAATCCGAGATCGCGCACATTGTCATTCTAAAGCGTTCAATTGATGCGCGGCAAAAGGCAATCAAAATCAATCTTAAAGTCAATGTTTACCTAAGCGGCGAACCGTTTTCTGAAAACGATTTTCGTTTGCCGGATTATCCAAACGTCGAAAATGCGCAGGAAGTCATTGTGATCGGCGCCGGGCCGGCCGGTTTGTTCGCGGCGTTACAGCTCATTGAGCTCGGTTTGAAACCAATCGTAATAGAACGCGGCAAAGACGTCCGTGGCCGACGTCGCGATCTCAAGGCAATCAATCTGGACGGCATCGTCAATCCCGATTCCAATTATTGTTTTGGCGAAGGCGGCGCCGGAACTTATTCAGACGGCAAATTATACACGCGTTCAAAAAAGCGCGGCGACGTTGACCGCATTTTGAAATTGTTCGTCGCTTTTGGTGCGTCGCCCGACATTATTGTCGAAGCCCATCCGCACATCGGCACCAACAAACTTCCTAAAATCATCGCGGACATGCGCGGGAAAATCATCGAGTGTGGCGGAAAAGTACTGTTTGAAACGCGCGTTGACGACATTATCGTCAAGAGCAATGAAGTGCAAGGAATCGTCACCCAGACCGGCGATGTGATCCACGCCAATAAAATCGTTTTGGCCACCGGCCATTCGGCGCGCGATATTTTTGAGCTGCTTGACCGCAGGAAGATTTTGATCGAAGCCAAGCCGTTTGCGCTTGGCGTCCGCGCGGAACATCCGCAGGAACTCATTGATCAAATCCAATACAGCTGTGACTACCGCGGTGAATTCCTGCCACCGGCGCCGTATTCAATCGTCAAGCAGGTTAACGGCCGCGGAATGTATTCGTTCTGCATGTGTCCGGGCGGCGTGATTGCACCGTGTGCGACCGCGCCTGGCGAAGTCGTCACCAACGGTTGGTCGCCATCGAAACGCGATCAGGCGACGGCAAATTCAGGGATTGTCGTCGAATTGAAGCTTGAAGATTTCAAGCCGTTCGCCAAGTTCGGCGCCTTGGCCGGTGTCGAATTCCAAAAAAGCATTGAGCAAAAAGCCTGGCATTTGGCAGGTGAAACCCAAAAAGTCCCCGCGCAGCGCATGGTCGATTTCACGCAGAGCAAAATTTCGGCGAAGATTCCAAAAACATCTTATGTTCCGGGCACGACACCGGTCGAACTTGGGAACGTATTTCCCGGATTCATTGCGCAGGTTTTGCGGCAGGGTTTTGTCGACTTTGGCAAATCGATGAAAGGCTATCTGACAAACGAAGCGATTTTGCACGCGCCCGAATCGCGGACATCGTCGCCGGTCAGGATTCCGCGCGATCCGGAAACGCTTGAGCATCCGCAAATCAAAGGATTGTACCCGTGTGGCGAAGGCGCGGGCTATGCCGGTGGAATCATTTCGGCGGCAATCGACGGTGAAAAATGCGCGATAAGAATCGCCGAAGCGCTAAAACGTCAGTAAAGCCCGTCGTGATTCACCAAAAGAGAGCGCGAATCCCTGAATTTCCTGATGTTGAACGTGGCCGAGAGAATGTCCCACAATCCGCCATAGATCAAATTGACGTTTTTGAATCCTGATTTTTTCAGTTCGACACAATAGTCGGCGGCTTCCTGGCCATAGATGACAATCGTGTCGTTTTTATGCCGAAGCAGCCCGGTTTTACGCGTCGTAAATTCGGTCGCGGGAATGTTGACGGCATTTTTGAGATGCCCGATGTTTTGCCATGGCTTGTCGCCGCTGTTGTTAAAATTGACCGCCGGACGTGTATCGATCACGACAACGCCAGGCTTAGACAAAATCGCGATGGCTTCGGCCGTATTCAAAATCGTATAATCCGGCGTGCCGGTCAAGACCGAAGCCCTGGTTTTTGCCGTTTCATTCTCTTTGCCGATGATCGCAGAAAGCCCGCCGAGCAAATGATAGACATTCGCGTAGCCGTTGTCAGTCAGGAATTTTGCCGTTTTGCTGCTTTCGGCGCCGTTGATATCGTACACAAGGATTGCCTTGGTTTTGTCGAGCTTCGCCAAATTGTCTTTGACAAGCGCGGCCGGAATATTGACGGCGTTTTTTAACCTTCCGATGTTTTGGCTTTGGATCGTGTCCTTTCCTTCGAATTGTAAAACCGGGCGCACGTCGAGAATGGTGATTTCTTTCGCGGTCTTGATGAGTCTGATCGCCTCATTCGCCGGAATGATTTTATACGGCAGGTTTGAAACGATCAGGTTGGCTTTGCCCGGAAAATCCTTTTCGTCGCATTGATTGAGGATGCTCATTCCGCCGTTGAGGTTCCAGACTTTGGTGAAGCCATTTTCCATCAGCGTTTTGCTGACTCGCCGGCTGCGTTGGCTGTGCGAACAATACACAATGATCGGGTTTGCTGCGGCGTTTTTGAGTTTGCCGATGTTCTTTGGTATTGAATCGATCGGAATGTTGATGGCGTTTTTAAGACGGCCGATGTTCAAACTTCCAAACTCGGACGTATCGGCGTATTCGCCAGGCGTTCGCACATCGATCAAAAGCGTCTTCGGATTGGCTTCAAGAAATGCTTTCAAATCTTGGGAATAAATCGTTTTGTAGACATTGTCGTCGTATTTAAATTCAACCTGGCCCGATGCGACAAATGGCATCGCGAATAGCAATCTGAGGAAAGTTTTCATACAGAAAATTTGATGTTCCGGCAAAAAAAAAGACAGCCATTAGACTGTCTTTTAGCATTTTGTTACGCTTTTGGGATCGTGGCTACTTCTTTAGTTCGTTGACAACAAGTTCAATAGTGGTTTTCCCGACGTTTCTACCGGTGTGCGTGGTTGCATCCATCCAAATCACATCGCCTGCTTTTGCTTCCATGACCACCGGTTTTTCACCTTGCGCCGTAATTTCGATCGTGCCGCCTTTGACGACGTAAACATAATGCGCCGGATGACTGTGCATCGGCATGACATCTCCCGGGGCAAAAATCACTGACATCACGCGTACGCGGTCATTTTCAAGCAGGACTTTTTTGTACACTTTTCCGATAGCCATCGGATCCTGGGCGCGGAGATTTGGGCAAACAAACAGACAGCCCATAAAGAGCAATACCGAAAATACTTTAAATGTTTTCATAATCCAAAAAGTTAAGGTTAGACAAGAATTGCCACAGCAACTTCGCCGATTATGGAACGGGGCAGCAATTTTTGGGAATTGAAGGGACTACATTTTGCAACGTTTGGCGATGCAAATAACGCATTCATTTTGAGGAAGTTAAATATACGGAAAGTTTATTTCAAATTAACAAACCGATTAAAAAAAAGACGGCACTTGGCCCTCGTTTATTTTATGGCACATTGCTTTTCACACTCGTAAATCATCATTTGACTGACGGGATCAGATAATCGACAACATTTGTACAGTTTGCGATTTCTTTGATTTTCTGAGCGCCTTTCCTTGTTCATCGAACCGTTACTTGGCTTCTTTTCGCTGTCGCGGCGCCATTTTGGTGAATATCGAGCAGACGTTTCCTAGTTTTTTTTCTTCAGCCTATTCTTGAAAACCTTTTCAAATTTTTCCAGTTTGGGCTGAATGACCATTTGGCAATACGGCTGGCTTTTGTTGTTTTGGTAATAATCCTGATGATAGTCTTCGGCCTTGTAGAACTTTGTCAGCGGTTCGAGTGCCGTAACTATCGGATTATCGTAAACGCCAGTTTTATTAAGCGCCGTGATTAAGTTTTGGGCGGCTTTTTTC
>JAEWLD010000025.1 GCA_023393485.1 Bacteroidota bacterium | reverse complement strand
ATTTGGATGGATGTGATCGATATCGCAACAGAACCCAAACACATTAGCCTCAAACGTTATTGCCAACAAATGGACGAATTTGCAATTGGCGATACCGGACCGGGCGGCGGCATCGTATTTTTTGACAAAGGCGCTTACAGCGATGGCTGGCGCTATATTGAAGCCGCGCCTGCTGACATGGCATTTTTTCAATGGGGTTGCGCCGGAACTTTCATTGGCGGTACATCGGCAGAGATTGGCACCGGACTGACGAGCTCGGCACTGATTGCGGATTATCACGACAGCCTCAACGATTTTTACAACAATCCTTCGGTGTGCAATGCGGCCAACAACGGAAGCGTCGCCGCACAGAAAACCCTCGTCTGGCAATCCGGCAACCAAGACGATTGGTTTTTGCCGTCCGAAGACGAGCTGTTGACGATGTATACGAATCTCCATCTGCAAGGTCTCGGGGATTTCACCGCGTCGCCGTATTGGAGTTCGACCGAAACCGATGCCGCAAACGCACAGACGGTAAGCTTTATCGACGGAACGGCAACGGCGACAATAAAAATTCCGCCTCAAAATACCGTCCGGACAAGAGCAATTCGATACTTTTAAAAACAAAACGCCCAGACATGGAACCGGCAGTCAGATTTTGCTTCCTGCCCGCAATAATTGATTAGATTGTGAAACCATCATCCTGTATTTGGAACTAGAACAACTCATTAAAGGCTGCATCCGGCAAAACCGCAAGGCACAAGAGGAATTATACCATCGGTATAAGAACATACTTTTTGTCCTCTGTCTTAAATATTGCCGTAACGAAGCCGAAGCCGAAGACAACCTTCACAATGCATTCATCGACATTTTCACCAAAATAGAACAATACAAAGGCAATGGCTCTTTTGAAGGCTGGATGAAACGCATTGCGATCAACAAAGCGATTGACAGCTACAAAAAGACAATCCATATGTTGCCGGTATATGACGATTTGCTCCACGACGTTGACGTGACCGAATCTGAAATCGATTTGCCGCTTGATTACCTGCTTTCGATTATTCAGGAACTGCCAAATCAATATAGGCTGGTATTCTGCCTTTACGAACTCGATGAGTATTCGCACAAGGAAATCGGAGAAATGTTACACATTACTGAAAGCACATCGAAATCAAACCTACATAAGGCGAAAGCGATATTAAAAAACAAAATCAAATCCGTGCCGTCCCCAAAAAGCATTAGAAATGGAGCATAAAAAAGACATCGGCAAAGCCATGCGCGAAAAACTCGACGCGCTTGACAAATCGCCCGGCGATCACTTGTGGGCTGCCATAGAAGCCGATTTGCCGAAAAAGAAAAAGCGACGAATGTTTCCGTTCTGGCTGACGTTCATCAGTCTTGTCATGATTGGACTGCTGATTTGGTCATTGGCCGACAGCAGTGGAAACGGTTTGCCATCAAACAATGGCCCTAAAAATTCAATTCAAAACGAAAGCGGACCGAGTTACGATGAAAACAATTCGAACAACGCGGCCACAGTCCAAAACGATGGCGGAAACCAAAATGAAAATGCCGGAATAACCGAGAGTTCGCAGCCGAATGCCGGAGCGAAGCCAGTGGCCAATGATGCACGAAACGGTGGCTCGACGAATGTTGTCGAACCACACGACAATTGGAATCCAAAGATCAAGACCGGCCAAAGCTTGCGCGGAAAAAAAGCGACAACCCATTCGGCCCAAAGGCAACCGCAAAAGTTTGCCGACAGAAGCCGCACAAAAACCAAAAACAAAAAGTCAGGGAAAGCCGCCTCGCAGCGAATCAAAAACGATCGCACAGCAAAAAATGCGCGTTCAAATTCCAATGACGGTGAATATTCTGGTGCAAACGTTCCAGGTCCGGACGCTGATGCGACGGCAAACATTCCGTTAGCAAAAAGCGACCAGGAAATCAAAGCAGCCAACGATTCAATCGCTAAAAAAATTGCCGAAGACAAGAAAAAGAAACGCGAAAAACCCAAAGACAGCCTTCCAAAAGAATTGCAACAGCAGGAAGCATTCAAGACGTTCAGCATTTTTCTTTATGCCGCGCCAACGTATTACAATACACTGTCTAAGTCATCGCCCTTGGACAGAAGACTGGACACATTGTCGCACAAAGCAGAAATCACCTTTAATTATGGTGGTTATTTGTGCTTTGATTACAATGATAAATGGTCGTTCCGCGTTGGTTATGCACGAACCAGTTTCAAACAGCGGACGACAAATATCGCGGTCAGCTCGCTTAACCAGCAGAATTATTACAACATTGGCTACGGCAACATCTCAAACCCTGAACTGCAGCAGCTTTTTGCCGCGTCACAACACTTTGACCTGATCCAGGAATTGACTTACACGGAGCTGCCGGTCGAAGTCAAATATAAAATCATCAGCAAACAGATCGGTCTTGAAGCCATTGCGGGTTTCAGCACCAACCTGTTGACCGGAAGCAATGTCACTGCAGAAAGCGATTCGGGTGATTCTTACGTTCTTGGCAGTTTGAAAGATCAGTATAAATTCTATTTTTCGGCGAATGTCGGGGTCGGCCTGTATTGGCGTTTTGCGAATAATTTCCGCCTCAATCTTGAACCGATCGCAAAGTACCATTTCCGCGCGGCGGGCACATCACTCCAACCCTATTCGATGGCTGTGCTCGGCGGCGTGGAATATACCTTTAATTGGAAATCGAAAAAGAAAGATAAGTAAGGTTAGTTAGTTCGGTTTTTCGTTGTTTAGGACCCGGTTCGCCGGGTTTTATTTCAGCATATCGCAAAACTCGATCGACGTAAGAACGTATTCAGCAAAAAGACTGACAAACAAACTGAACCCAAAATAATTAGGAAGAAGATTCTCTCGGATTTTTTTATTAAATTAGCGATACTAACTCAAATTTTTTTAAAATGAAGAAAATTTTTACCCTCGTTTTTGCAAGCATTTTGTTTATGTCATGTTCGAGTGACGATGACTCGTCCGGACCTGTATTGACAGACACACCCGTAGCCAAAGCCATCTATGACGACACCAGCTGGGGCATTTACAAAGGCGTGTTCGTCGGATCGTCGGGAGTTGTGCTGATAGACATCAACAACAGCGGCGCCATCGAAGCGACGGTTACGATCGATGGAAACACGCATAATTTCACTACTAATGAGTCCGTTGAGCTTGGCGATGCGATTAATGGAATGACCTTCACCAGCGGTTCTATGTCTTTTGATTTTTACGTTGATGGCGCCGGCGATTTCCCGGAAGTCACCAACATCAATTTCCCTGGGCATCCAGACGCTCAAATCTCCCTTTTAAAGGAATTTTCAGACGAGCTTGTCGAGTGTATTCAAGGCACATTCAGCGGTGATGACTCAGGCGCGTTCAATTTGGTCATACAGGGCGGAGACGTTTATGGTTTGGCGCACTCAAATGACGGCGGCGATGCCATCTATCTTGACGGCTATTTAGACAACAACCAGATTTTGGGATATTTTGACGGCGGCGGTTTCACCGGTACAAAAAATGGCAACAACGTCAGTGGAAGTTGGGAAAATGATCTTGGAGAGTCAGGAAATTTCTCTGGCCAACGTAAACTGTAATTGCAATAAGATAACTATTTTAAATCCCGCCTCAATAAGCGGGATTTTTTAGTTGAAAAAATTTTTCGATCCTTTTGTAACTTTTTAGTATCTTATGCCGTACAAGTCGAGTACGCTAAAAAAGTACACTCCATTTATACATGAGACAACTCAAAATTACCAAGCAGGTAACCAATAGGGAAACTGCTTCTTTAGACAAGTATCTCCAAGAGATAGGAAAAGTTGACCTTATTACCGCTGACGAAGAGGTAGAATTAGCACAAAAAATCAAAGCCGGAGACCAAAAAGCATTGGAAAAATTGACCAAGGCGAACTTGCGTTTCGTGGTTTCGGTTGCTAAACAGTACCAGAATCAGGGGTTGACATTGCCCGATTTGATCAATGAAGGCAATTTGGGCTTGATCAAAGCTGCACAGCGATTCGACGAAACCCGTGGTTTCAAGTTCATCTCATACGCTGTTTGGTGGATTCGCCAGTCGATTTTACAGGCGTTGGCAGAACAGTCGCGAATTGTCCGTTTGCCGCTGAACAAAATCGGATCGATCAACAAAATCAACAAAATGTACGCACTTCTCGAGCAATCGAACGAGCGTCCGCCGTCGGCCGAAGAAATCGCAAAAGAGCTTGACATGACCGTCAACGACGTCAAGGAATCTATGAAAAATTCCGGTCGTCACCTGTCAATGGATGCGCCTCTGGTTGAAGGTGAAGATTCAAACCTTTACGATGTACTTCGTTCGGGCGAGTCGCCAAATCCTGACCGCGAACTGATCCATGAATCGCTCCGCACCGAAATCGAAAGATCTTTGGAAACTTTGACGCCACGTGAAGCAGATGTCGTACGTTTGTATTTCGGGCTCGGCGACCAGCATCCGATGACCCTTGAAGAAATCGGCGAAACCTTCGATCTTACCCGCGAACGCGTCCGTCAGATCAAGGAAAAGGCGATCCGAAGGCTGAAACATACTTCTAGAAGTAAGATTTTAAAAACATACTTGGGTTAAATAAAACCCAAATTCCAATCGCCAAAACCAAATGGTACGGTAGTTGGAATTTTTACGATGACAAACAGTCTGATTAACTGTTCGTTTTTTGATTGATGATTGAAACTCCGGCTGATTACCGGAGTTTTTTTATGTTCAAAAGTTCGCTAAAGCGAAAATACCTGAAGTCCACTGGACTTCCTCCTTTTAATTTCAAATGGCTGATTACCGGAGTTTTTTTATATATATTTTACGCTTTAGCTTAATCTGAATCAATCAAAAAACGGTTTTTTGATTGGCTCATAAAAAGCTAATCGCATTTTACTCGCCCAGTTCGCGCTGTGCGCTCGGGTGATGATTGAAACTCCGGCTGATTACCGGAGTTTTTTTTATGTTCAAAAGTTCGCTAAAGCGAAGGTACCTGAAGTCCACCGGACTTCCTCCTTTTAATTTCAAATGGTCAGTTCGCCTTACGGCTCGAGTTCCCGGAGTTTTTTTATGCTTAGTCTGTTTACGAGACTTCATTCAAAACTTCGGTCAGTTAGACTTACCGCTCGAGTTTAGCTTCGCTCAGTCGCCTTTCAGGCTCGAGTCCGGAGTTTTCTATTTAGCTAACCACGAATTCACGAATTTTAAATGCTCTTAATTCGTGAATTCGCGGTGATTTCTTTTTTTTTGGCGTTGCCTTCGGCCCGCGCTATTCGCTGCAATCTTTTTGCGAACCTCTTTTTTCTGGATGACACATCTTGGTCGCAAAAAGGATTTTCGCTGCTATCGCTAACGCGGGCGTCAGCTATTAAGAATGCTCCAATCGTCAATTATCAATTGTCAATTTCTTCCGCTGCGCTCCAAACAATTCGCTTCGCTCGGGTGTCAATTGTCAATTCTAACTTATCTTTGCACCAACACAACTACTATGAAAAACACACTCATTGCCCCATCAGTCCTCTCCGCCGATTTCGCCAACCTTCAGCGCGACATCGAAATGATCAATAACTCAGATGCCGATTGGTTTCACGTCGATATCATGGACGGCGTTTTTGTCCCGAACATTTCATTCGGAATGCCGGTATTGGAGGCGATTTCACGTCATGCCAAGAAAACAATCGACGTGCATTTGATGATCGTCAACCCAGACCAATACATCAAGACATTTGCTGCCTTGGGCGTGAATAACCTAACCGTCCATTATGAAGCCTGTACGCATTTGCACCGCTCGCTCCAAGCCATCAAGGCCGAAGGCATGAAAGCCGGCGTCGCAATCAATCCGCATACGAATGTCGGTTTGCTCGAAGACGTTATAAATGACATCGACCTGGTTTGCATGATGAGCGTCAATCCCGGTTTCGGCGGGCAATCGTTTATCGAAAACACTTACAAAAAAATTGCGCAGTTGCGCGAGGTCATCGTAAGAAATGGCGCCAACACATTGATTGAAATCGACGGCGGCGTTACAGATAAAAACGCTGTTAAACTCGTTGAAACCGGTGCAGATGTTCTTGTGGCGGGCAACTTCGTATTCAAGTCAGGCAATCCTACAAAAACGATTGCCGACCTCAAAAATTTAACACGAATCTGAGCACAACATATTAACAATTGTGCAGTTTATCGGAATCTTGAGCCGAATACAGATTTTCTCATGTTATGAAGCAGATACATTGTAATATTGTATTGACTTTTAACATGTTATGCAAAAAGACCTGGTCATATTTTATGTAGATGACGATCCTGAAGATTTAGACGTCTTGGCAGAAGTAGGCATTTCGATGGGCATTGAGGTTGTTCCAATTGACGATTCGGCCCAGGTATACGCAAAAATCCAATCTTTACTTCCGAATGTTGACGTTTCAACTTCGAATGCCGCAAAAGTGATTTTTCTCGACGTAAACATGCCGCTCAAAAGTGGTTATGATTTGCTTGAAGAACTCAAACATTCAGATACATTGCACGGTTTGCCCGTGGTCACGTTTTCAACCGGACATGATCTTGAAACCATTGAAAAATGCTGGCAGCTTGGCGCGGACATGTATATCCGCAAAGGCAGTTCGCTTGACGGTTATAAGAAAATGTTGCGTAAAGTCATGGCGATTGATTGGCATTCCTATGAGCGCAGCGAGGAAAATTTTATCCTTACCGCTTAACCAATCCAAGCCTGATTTAAGTTTCGTCGATTACTGTAATTC
>JAEWLD010000321.1 GCA_023393485.1 Bacteroidota bacterium | reverse complement strand
TGTTGAGGTTGAGGCGCGCTATGAAATAGAACTTGAGGAATACACCAAGAAAATCCAGATCGAAGGCCGCGTGCTCGGCGATATTGCCCGAAACCACGTAATTCCTACGGCAATCCGCTATCAGAATACGCTGATTGAAAACGTTCGCGGGCTCAAGGAGATTTTCGGAAAAGACTTTGAGAAAATCGCGCGCGAGCAAATCATTCTCATCAAAGAGATTTCGGCACACATCGAAGGCATCAACAGCAATGTCGAGAAAATGACCGAAGCGCGTAAAAAGGCGAATGCACTGACAAGCGCCGAGAAAATGGCGCAAAGTTATTGCGATGTCGTCAAGCCTTATTTTGAAATCATCCGCGACCACTGCGACAAGCTCGAGCTTTTGGTCGACGACGAAGTCTGGACGCTTACCAAATACCGCGAATTGCTTTTTACGAAGTAATTGACATAAAAACAAAAGCCCGCAATTGAGCGGGCTTTTGTTTTTATGTGGTACTTTTTAAATCTGCGTGATTGTATAAGTCGCCGAACCGTTGACATTGATGACAAGGTCGATTCGGTAGTTTTTAGGTGTAGCATTAAGCCCGGGAAAGCCCGTAATCGGCTGGCCAAACACATCGACTGTACCGTCGGCAAGGTTGTCGCCAAGCTGGTTGGTACCGCTCGGGTTCTCATATGAAAAATAAATCTGCGCGCCGGTGGTCAAGCCATTGGCGATGAAGGAAAATGTATTGGTCGCCGGGTTATAGGTGCTGTTGAGCATTGCCGTTATGTCGCCCTGAAGATATATCTGCGGGCCAATGGATTGCATACCGTCGAGCGCCAGAATATCTGTGCCGTCTACGTCGTAATAATTTGTAGTGATGTAATAAAATCCCGAAGAAGGCACATTAAGCGCTACGCCATTCGGTACAAGATAGACGCCGTCAAGACCGTAGGCCGTACCGCCGGCGGTGTTGCTTGCCAAAAACTTGATCTGGCTTCCGGCTGTCAGGTATTTGTATGCCTGGAACATGCCGGCCATGCCGCCCATCAGCGGTGAGGTTGCAGGGTTGAAGCTGTTAAAAGATCCGGTCAGGTAAAGATTGTTAGGCAATGTGCTTGGCGCGATTGTATTTGGCAACGACAATTGACCCGCATCGTTGACAGATAATACATAAGGCGTCCCGTTTGGCGATGTCAAAGTGATGCCCTGGCCAGGGGCCAAAACCAGTCCGCCGGCTACCATCGCGTAAGGCGCTGAAAGCAATTGCGTTGTGCCGACAAGTGCGTAGTTCGTCCCGCCTGCCGTATCCATTTCGACTTTTAGGAATTTGGCGCCATTACCCCAGTTGATTCCTGCGAAAGTGCCTGTTACCGGCGCGCCCTGGCCAATAACCAGGTTGAACAAGCCTTGCGCGTTTGTGGTCTTGGTTTGTGTTTCGACATAAACCGCCGTGCCGGTGGCGGTAAGATTCAGCACCGACAATTTAATGCCGACGTTACCATTGGCAACCGGAATAGTGCCGTTCATCGCGATGGCCTGATAGGAAATGCCCTGCGGAACCTGCGCCGTGGCGAGAAAAGAAATTGTTAATGCGAATGCGAGTAGAATTTTTTTCATAGGGAAGTAATTAATGCTTGACGATTTTAAATGTTTTGATGTTTTTGGCGTTGCTCAGTTCGGCGTCGCCCCGGGTGTTTTCGAATTGGATCAGGTAGACGCCTTGCGACAATGATTCGAGATCGATTGTATTTGCCGTTACGGCCTGTTTCAGCACTTCTTGCCCCGAAGCGTTGAAAATATGCACGATTTTGCCCGATAGATTTTCATCGGTAAAGTGAATTTGCGATGCAGTCGGGTTCGGGTAAACCCTGACGTTCTGTGCAAGGTCAAGTTCAGGGACTTCAAGGGTGGGCGAGCTTTGCGCGAGAATGCCGATCAGTCCGGACGAGGTTTGGTCAGGGTTTGCAGGCACAACCACGATTTCGCCAATCGATACGGACGAGCTCGCGGTGATCAGCGCACCCGAATTGACCGACTGGATTGCCGTTTGCGCCGAGACCAAACTGCCTGAGGCCAAAAAAGTTACTAGTAGAATTTTTCTCATAAAATTAAATTTGCGGCAAATATAGAAATTGAAATCAGTTATCCTAGTTAAAACTATTTTTGCTTAACTTTCGTTATCCAATAAAATACTGATGAAACACATCGCCCTAATCGTGTTGTTCTTCACCTTTTCCGGCCTAAAGGCGCAGGAGCAATTTTCCGTATTTTTCGACAGCAATAAATACGAGCTTACGAATGCCGAACAAGCCAGACTCAATGGCTGGATCGGTGCGAATCCAGATGTAAAAATCCTCGCAATCCACGGCTTTACCGACGAAGACGGCACGACCGGCTTCAATGACACGCTGGCCTCGCGACGCGTCGGCTCGATTTACGACCTGGTCAAAGACAGGCTAAAAATCCGCGATGATTTCAAGACCGTCAGTTTTGGCGAGAAGTTTTCACAATCGAAGAACAAGGCGGAAAACCGAAAGGCGGTAATTTTCTATTTGCAGCCGAAAGACCTTGCGCGCGAGAATGAGATCGTCGGGATCAAGCCGATGCCGAAACCCAAGTCCAAGATTGATTATCCGGCGAAGATATCGGTCAGGAATCCTGACGGAAAACTCGTTCAGTACAAGCTCGACACCGTGTTCATGAAAAGAGTGAACCAGGCAAAATCAGGCGAAAAACTGACCCTCGAAAACCTCAATTTCGTAATCAACACTTTTGCGATCGTTCCCGAGTCGCGCGCCAAAATGTTTGAACTTTTGCTCGTGATGCAAAACAATCCTGATCTGAAAATAGAAATCCAGGGACATTTGTGTTGCCAGCCGGTTGACCGTCTCGATCTTTCAACGCAGCGCGCCAAGGCCGTTTACAATTTCCTGATCGCGAATGACATTTACAAAGGCCGTTTGTCATACAAAGGATTCGGCAGCACGCACCCGATTTATCCGCTTCCCGAAAAAAATGAGGCTGAACGCGCAGCAAACCGCCGCGTTGAAATCCTTATTGTTGAGAATTGATCATGAAGGTCCGATACTGTATTTTACTAGTGTTTTTGGCCGGCGCCGCGTACGCGCAGGGAAAAATCGAAGTGTTTTTTGGGTTTGGCGAAGACGTGCCGACAGAAACGTCAGCGCGGGCACTGGCGGAGTGGATCGCAAAAAATCCTGACGCAACGGTCAGCGGACTCAATGGTTATTGCGATAGCATCGATTCGGACAGTTATAACAAACAATTGGCTGCGCGCAGGATTCAAAATGTGTTGAAGACGCTTGAAAATAGTGGCGCCGTTATTTTAGACGATGTTGTATTGAAATCCGTAGGCGAGGATTTCGAGCTCTCGGCCGATGCCGCGCAAAACCGGCGCGTCGACATTTTATATAACCGGCAAGCTGCAACAGTCAGCGCCGAGACCAAAAACGATAAAAAGCGCGAAGAAACTTTTGACGGCCAAAACCCTGCGCCAAGTCTTGAAAGCCAATTCCAAAAAGCAAAAATAGGTGATGTCATCAGGGTAAAGAACATCAATTTTTATTTGAACTCTGAAGTTGTCGTTCCCGAATCTGAACCGAGGCTGCTTGAATTGTATCAGTCAATGGTGTCCAATCCGAGGCTCATTATTGAAATCCAGGGCCATATTTGCTGCAACCCCGATATAAATGATACAAAATTGTCTTTTCGGCGGGCAAAGTATATCTTTACCTATCTGATTGACAAAGGAATTCCGGTCAAAAGACTCGCATATAAAGGTTTTGGCAGTTCGCGGCCGATTCATAGGATTCCCGAGAAAAGCCCGCAAGAGATGGCCGAAAACCGCCGTGTTGAAATTAAAATCATAAAAATCTGAACGTGAGAAAGCTGTTATTCACATTGTTTTTTCCGATATTGGTTTTTTCGCAGGAACCGGCAGCGCAGCAGACCG
>JAEWLD010000315.1 GCA_023393485.1 Bacteroidota bacterium | reverse complement strand
GCTTACCACAGCACAAAACAAAAAAATATCGATTATGATTATGCGATGATTGTCGGGTTCAGGCAAATCAATGTATCGCCTGAACAAATCAAGGAAACCGAGTTTACGCGTGAAAAAGACGTCGTAGTCGGTAAAAAAGCGCAGCGCGACCGTCGCGGGAATATCGTTCGGGACAGCCTCGGCAATGCGATTATGATTGACGATGTTCGGCACGTAACGGCAAAAGTCCGCGAATTCAGGCAATTCAAAACGAGTCGGGTTACAGCCAAAGTCGATTATGTTGACCTTAAAAACAACCAACTGATCCACTCATTCCCGTTAACCAGCCAATTCGTATTCGAAAATATCTACGCGCGGCTACGCGGTGACAAACGGGCCGTTGAACCTGAATACCAGCAATATTTCAATAACCGCGCATTGCCGTTTCCTTCAAGCGAGCAAATGGTTTACGATACGGGGGAAGATTTGAAAGCGCGATTAAAGGATATCATCCTTAAGAACGGGTTCAGGCGCTAACTTGGGCAATCCGGAAAAAGAGCCGACCGATCTACTGATTAATCTTTGGATCGGCGGCTTTACAATTTATTGGCGAGCCGTGTAGCGTCGATATCACCGTGCGAAGTGTCAAAGATGCAAATCCCATTTTTGATCAATAAAATTTGCGGCGATTGATGCCATACGCGGAATTGTTCGGCAACAGCATTCGATAACTCGCGATGATGAAGCAAATCAAGGTAATACGGCTTGATGCCATCTTCGGGATCGAAATCAACTTCAAAGCCGCGCAATGCCATGCGGCTGATGCCACAGCGGGTCGAGTGTTTGAAAATAACGGCAGGCGTGCTGAATGATTCCGCGACTATGGCGTCGAGTTGTTTTATTTCTGTTAAAGCGTTCCAATCAATCTTACTTTCGGTCGTAACTTTAGGAGACTTATCAAATAAACCCATAGCGGCATATTTTAAGACATTTTGTCGGTTAGAATTAGGGCGATTCGGACTTTTTGACCGAATTCGGGAGCTGGAATGCAAATTGAAAACCGGCCAAATCGAATTTAAAAAATCCAAATTCGAAATCTGTAAAACTTATATTAAAATATGAACATCAATAATTTCACAATCAAATCGCAGGAAGCCTTGCAGCATGCACAACAGATCGCGCAAAGCCTCGGCCAGCAGCAAATCGAGAACGAGCATTTGATGCAGTCGATTTTTGAAGTCGACGAAAGTGTTGCGCCGTTCCTGCTTAAAAAGTTGAACGTCAATGTGCCGCTCTTCAGGCAAATACTCGATAAAACCGTAGAAAGCTTTCCGAAAGTTTCGGGCGGCGACCTACAATTCTCGCGCGAAGCCGCAAAAACACTCAATGAGGCCACGATCATTTCGAAAAAGATGAACGACGAGTTTGTCTCGATTGAACATTTGTTACTGGCCATTTTCAAATCAAACAGCAAGATCGCGCAAATCATGAAAGACCAGGGCGTCACCGAAAAAGGGTTGAACGCGGCAATCGAAGAATTGCGCAAAGGCGAACGCGTCACATCGGCGTCGGCTGAAGAAACCTACAACTCACTGTCTAAATATGCCAAGAACCTAAATGAGCTCGCGCGCGATGGAAAACTCGATCCGGTCATCGGGCGTGATGAAGAAATCAGGCGTGTGCTTCAGATTTTGACACGCCGTACCAAGAACAACCCGATGCTCGTCGGTGAGCCGGGCGTTGGTAAAACCGCAATTGCCGAAGGCTTGGCGCATCGTATCGTCGATGGCGACGTGCCTGAAAACCTTAAGGATAAAATCATCTATTCCCTTGATATGGGCGCACTTATCGCCGGCGCAAAATACAAAGGCGAATTTGAGGAGCGATTGAAATCGGTCGTAAAAGAAGTCACGACATCTGAGGGCGATATTGTTTTGTTCATCGACGAAATCCATACGCTGGTTGGCGCGGGCGGCGGAGAAGGCGCGATGGATGCGGCCAACATCCTCAAACCGGCGCTGGCACGCGGAGAATTGCGCGCGATTGGCGCTACGACACTTGACGAATACCAAAAATATTTTGAAAAAGACAAAGCGCTCGAACGCCGTTTCCAAAAAGTCATGGTTGACGAACCTGATACTGAAAGCGCGATTTCGATTCTTCGTGGCATCAAGGAAAAGTATGAAACACACCATAAAGTAAGGATTAAGGACGAGGCGATTATTGCTGCTGTTGAGCTCTCGCAACGATATATTACCAATCGTTTTCTTCCCGATAAGGCGATTGATTTGATGGACGAAGCCGCTTCAAAACTTCGCATGGAAATCAACTCGAAACCCGAAGAACTCGATGTCCTCGACCGCCGAATCATGCAGTTGGAGATCGAAATTGAGGCCATCAAGCGCGAAAATGACGAAGGCAAAGTCAAATCACTCGGGCTTGATTTGGCGAACCTGAAGGAAGAACGAAACGAGATTTTCGCAAGATGGAAGTCTGAAAAAGATGTGGTCGACAACATCCAAAACGTCAAGATTGATATCGAAAACTTCAAGCTGGAAGCCGAGCGCGCGGAACGTGACGGCGACTATGGCAAAGTCGCGGAATTGCGCTATGGTAAAATCAAGGAAGCGCAGGAAAAGCTTGACGCGCTTCAGAACCAGTTGATTGAAAACCAATCAGGGAAATCGCTGATCAAAGAAGAAGTCACGCGTGAAGACATCGCAGAAGTTGTCGCAAAATGGACCGGAATCCCGATAATGAAAATGCTTCAGGGTGAACGCGAAAAATTGTTGCACCTGGAAGAAGAGCTGCACAGGCGAGTGGTCGGGCAGGAGGAAGCGATCGGGGCGATTTCAGACGCCGTTCGCAGAAGCCGCGCGGGATTGCAGGACGTTAAAAAGCCAATTGGTTCGTTCCTGTTTTTGGGTACGACCGGCGTTGGTAAAACCGAATTGGCAAAAGCGCTTGCGGAATATCTGTTCGACGACGAGAATGCGATGACGCGGATTGACATGAGCGAATATCAGGAACGCCACGCCGTTAGCCGTTTGGTTGGCGCGCCTCCGGGTTACGTTGGGTATGACGAAGGCGGACAATTGACTGAAGCCGTACGAAGAAAGCCGTATTCGGTGGTATTGCTGGATGAAATTGAAAAAGCGCATCCCGATACGTTCAATATATTGCTTCAGGTTCTCGATGAAGGCCGATTGACCGACAACAAAGGCCGGGTTGCGGATTTCAAGAATACGATCATCATCATGACCTCGAATATGGGCGCGGCGATCATTCAGGAAAAGTTCGAAAACCTCAAAGGCGGAATCGAAGCTGCGACCGAAGCCGCCAAAAATGAAGTACTTGGCTTGCTGAAGCAAACCGTGCGTCCTGAATTCATCAACCGAATTGACGAGATCGTGATGTTTACGCCATTGACCGATGCGAACATCAAACAGATTGTCGGGTTGCAGCTCAAGTCAGTGACCAGGATGCTCGCGCAGCAGAACATTACGCTCGACGCCACGCCGGAAGCCATTGATTATCTTGCGGAAAAAGGCTTCGATCCGCAATTTGGGGCACGGCCTGTGAAGCGCGTGATCCAACGCGAAGTACTCAATAAATTGTCGAAGGAAATTCTGGCCGGCAATATTACTACGGACAGTATTATTTTGCTCGACAGTTTCGACGGTGAACTGGTGTTTAGGAATCAGGGAGAACTCGCCCAATAAGCATAATGCTTTCAAGCCGCGGATTTATTGACTCAATAATAAATCCGTGGCTTTCTATTGCCCGTGGATTTTTTGGTGCAGATGATTGAGCAGCACTTGATATTGGCTGAGTTCTATCAAGGTGTCGTCGTCATCTGTATGATCGATCAATTCGTCGAGTAGATCGCTGGCATCCGCATGTTTTTCAATGGCCAGTTGAAATTGTTTGGCCGCGATGAAATCGATAATCTGCTGAACCTTTTTTTTGAGGTCATCAATCTTTGTGTCCATTTTCTGCAAGTTTGATAGCGTTATACTTTTTGACGATGGCAGCTAGTTTTTCCCTGCGCGCGACCGTTTCCCCACTGGCCTTTTGTTTAGCCTTGGACAGCCTGTCATTATGGCTTTTGATGTTTTTTGCGTTTTTGCGTGACATATTGCAAAGATACGGGAAGATCGGGTTGAGTATGAAGTTTTCAGTGAATGAAAAACCCCAAAGGTTTTCAAAACCTTTGGGGTTTCCAAACCCAACGCTCAAAAACTTAACAAACGATTACCATGAGCTTAACAGGCACTCGCGCAAAGATTGGATAACTGAGAGATTCAAATTTAAAATCAATCAATATGAACAAGAAAGTAGCCATTTTAGCCACGGATGGATTTGAGGAAAGCGAACTCAAATCGCCAAAAGAAACCATTGAAAACCAAGGCTGGACGGCCGAAGTCATCAGTCTCAAACCAGGTCAGATAAAATCATGGAAAGACGGCAATTGGGGCGACGCGATTGCTGTTGATCACACGCTCGACGAAGTGAATGCGGCAGATTACGATGCGCTGGTTTTGCCGGGCGGTGTAATCAATCCCGACAAATTGCGCGTCGATGAAAATGCAATTGCGTTCGTAAAAGAATTTTTTGATGCAAAAAAACCGGTTGCGGCAATTTGTCACGGACCGTGGACGCTGATAAACGCAGAAGTCGTCGATGGCCGTGAAATGACATCGTATGCCTCAATCCGCAAAGATCTTGAAAATGCCGGCGCAATTTGGACAGACCAGGAGGTCGTTGTCGATATGGGTTTGGTAACGAGTCGGTCGCCAAAGGATTTGCCCGCGTTCAACCGAAAAATGATTGAGGAAATCAAAGAAGGAATTCACAATCGGAATTGAAAAACCGAAATTAAAATCCTCAATTCCGAAACGCAAATTTAGAGTTCAGGTTCCAATTGTCGATGCTTTTGGAATTTGGACTTTTTTATTTGGAATTTCCGCGTCGGCGGGTTATCTTCGGCAACTATCTTTTTGAGTACCAACCGATGAAAAAAACACTGTTGCTTTTTGCCTGCCTGGTTTCCCTTGGTGTTTTCGCACAGGATGCACAAGACAAAATCTGGCGTACCACTGAAGTCCATTCGAAACCCGATTTGGACAAAGGCATGTACACGCTCAGAAAGTTTGTCGCCGAAAATTTCAAGTTTCCTGAGACACTGAAAAATAAGAAAGTCACGGTTTTTACAAGTTTTATCATCGAGCCCGATGGCAGCATGACCGACCGAAAATCGTTTTTTGTCAGCGCCAAAGATTTGGTCCCGACCGCGGCTGTTCAAATCCAGACCGAAGACGAAAAAGCCGCAGAAGCCAAAGCGCTCGACGAAATGAAAATTGAAGCGGCGCGCGTACTTAACCTTTTTGATGAAAAATGGATTCCGGCACAAGTTTCAGGTAAGCCTGTCCGGTGTTTGTACAATTATCCAATAGTATTTGCCGTCGAATAATAGTCAATCCCGGCCGTAAAGATGTCACCGAAAAACATCCACAGAAGCCTGTAAATCAGTTCAATTCGTCTTATAAATCCTGTTGATTGGAATTCCGATGCCTTTCTTGAGGATCACGACGTTATCGGTTACGCCCCAAACGGTGGTTTCAACAACTTTTTTCGATTGATTGTCCTCAAAGAAAATGCGCGTTTTGCCATGCTCAAGATTGCCTAATGACAAGGCGCGGTTAAGGTCGGAATGTCTTTGTGAAATGTCTCTGCTGTTCTCGAGAACGTCGGACGCAGGAAACTTTAAGGAGTCGATTGATTCCTTTTCGATGGTTTCAAAATGGGCATTCATAATTGTAGGTTTTAATTTAAATTAGATTTGGTGGGAGAATAAAATTAGTAAAATAATATTACCG
>JAEWLD010000299.1 GCA_023393485.1 Bacteroidota bacterium | reverse complement strand
GTGCCGAGCCGCGCGATGCATCAAATCGCCTATCCGCTTACCGCCAAGCTGATGGCCGAAAATAAAATGGACGAGCTCAATGATTTTTACAAAAAGACCTCAATAACGCTGCAAATCGTCGGCGGTTATGTTTTTTTAGGGATTTTGGTCAACATCAAGCAGGTTTACCTTCTGCTTCCGGCCGAATATTCAGGCGGGATTTTCGTTGTTTTCACAATCGGGTTGTCAAAATATTTCGATTTGATTCTAGGCAACAACAATGCGATCATATTCAATTCAAGATATTATCGGATGGTATTGTTCCTCGGTCTGATGCTGGCGGTTTTGGCCATTGCACTCAATGCGTTTTTCATTCCGCGTTACGGCATCGACGGTGCCGCGCTCGCGACGTTGATCGCAATTACACTGTACAGCCTGGCCAAGTTGATGTTCGTTGTTTTTAGAATGAAGCTCTATCCTTTTACGATCGCGACAGTTTATTCGCTTGTCGTGTCAATCCTGATATTCTTTTCATTTTACTACTGGGAGTTTGGGTTTCATCCGCTGACCAACATCGTTCTCAAGGCCATATTGATGAGCGTTGTGTACGGCTTTGTCAATTACCGGTTAAGATTGTCATCGGAACTCAACGAGGTTTGCGATAAAGTTTTTGGCCGCTTCAAGCTATAAAACAGAAAACCCGCCGTATCTTCAACAGCGGGTTTTCAAAAACAAACCAAATAAACCAATCAATTATATTATGACGTTTGGGCATTTTCAATTTGTGTGCCAAAGCAGACCGGACAAATCGCGTTTTTATTGATTTGGGAAATTTTTAGCAAACGCCGAACTGTTTTCACCGTAACTTTAGTTTGCCGCGCGTCGGCAGCATAACCAATAATTAGACATTGCCATGAGTAAAAAGAATAGACCCGCTAACCGAAGAAACTTTTTTGAGACGTTTGCGACCAAAGTGACCAAAGCCACCGGATCAACCCCCGTATTCGTCAGCGCATTTGGCATCATCATCCTGTGGGCCATCAGCGGGCCATTTTTCGGTTATTCCGAAACGTGGCAATTGATCATCAACACCGGAACGACAATCATCACGTTTTTGATGGTGTTCTTAATCCAAAAAACACAAAACAAGGATTCGCTTGCCATCCAGCTTAAACTCAATGAACTTGTGGCTTCGAGCCGTTTTGCGAGTAACAGGCTGGTCGATGTCGAGGATTTGACCGAAGAAGAAATGGAAACGCTCAAGAAATATTACATTTTGCTTAGCGACCTGAGCGAGAAAGAAGACAGCCTGATTATTTCGCATTCAATCGACGAAGCGCAACTCAACCACAGCGAAAAACGCCGCGGCGCGAAATCAAAATCAAACACGGCCAAACCGCAAAAGCCGGCAATTCTAAAACCGGTTCCTCATACGTCCGAAGTGCTTGAAAAGACAGACATGGATTCGGCCGCCAAACCAAAACCGAAACCCAAACGCCGCAAACCAAAACCAAAACCCAAAACCGACGACTAATCAGAGCTTCTCTTTCAAGTATTTTGCGGTAACAGACTTTTTGTTTTTGACGATTTCCTCAGGCGTGCCAACGGCCAGAATCTGTCCGCCATTCTCGCCGCCTTCAGGCCCGAGATCGATGATCCAGTCGGCGCATTTGATGAGGTCGAGATTGTGCTCGATGACTATTATAGAATGACCTTTATCAAGCAACGCATCGAATGAAGCGAGGAGTTTATTGATGTCATGAAAGTGCAATCCGGTCGTCGGCTCGTCAAAAACAAATAATGCCTTGTCTTTTGTGGCGCCTTTGACCAGAAACGACGCGAGCTTGATGCGTTGCGCCTCGCCGCCGGAAAGCGTAGCCGAAGATTGGCCGAGCTGGACGTAACCCAAGCCAACGTCCTGCAAAGGCTGAAGTTTCTGGATGATTTTGGCTTGTTTGTGCTCCTTGAAAAATGCGACGGCGTCATCAATGGTCATCGTTAAAATGTCGTCGATGTTTTTACCCTCGAACATCACTTCGAGAATTTCCTTTTTGAACCGTTTGCCTTTACAGGTTTCGCACTCGAGCTGGACATCGGCCATAAACACCATTTCTACGTTGATCGAACCTTCGCCTTTACAGGTTTCGCAGCGGCCGCCGTCAACGTTAAAAGAAAAGTGTTTGGCCTGATAACCACGGATTTTTGACAGTTTTTCCCTGGCGAAAAGATCGCGGATGTCGTCGTAAGCCTTGATATAAGTCACCGGATTGGAACGCGAACTGCGCCCAATCGGGTTTTGGTCGACGTATTCAATATGCCTGATTGTATGATAGTGCCCGCGAAGATCAGTGAACTGGCCGGCTTTTTCGCCGACGCCTTCGAGCTGTTTCTGCATCGCGGGAAACAAGATCTTTTTGACCAGCGTACTTTTTCCACTTCCCGAAACGCCAGTGATGACCGTCAGGTTTTCTAAGGGAAAACGCACGTCGACGTTTTGAAGATTGTTTTCGCGCGCGCCGAGGATTTCGATGTATGTTCCGGATTTGCGGCGCGTACGCGGCACTTTGATCTCGCGCTTGCCGTTTAGGTATTCGGCCGTCAGCGAATCTGATTTCAGGATTTCCCTGAATGTGCCTTGCGCGACGAGCCGTCCGCCGTATGTTCCGGCTTCGGGCCCGATGTCGATGATCATATCGGCGGCTTTCATGATGTCTTCGTCGTGTTCGACCACGATGACCGTATTGCCGAGGTTTCGCAAAGAAATCAGCACTTCGATCAGCTTTTCGGTGTCTTTCGGATGCAGCCCGATGCTGGGTTCGTCGAGAATGTACATTGAGCCGACGAGCGAACTTCCGAGTGATGTAGCCAGATTGATGCGCTGCGATTCGCCGCCCGAAAGCGATGCCGAATTCCGGTTCAAAGTCAGATAATCGAGCCCGACCTGCGATAGGAAAGACAACCGGTTGTTGATTTCGACGAGTAATCGTTTGGCGACAGTCGCGTCGTATTCGGATAATTTTAATCTGTTGAAGAAGTCGATGAGCCGTACGATCGGCATGTCGACCAAATCAGAAATCGTCTTGCCGCCGACCTGGACGTAATTTGCCTACGGGCGCAGGCGTTTGCCTTTGCACGCGTGACATTTTGTTTTGCCGCGATAGCGCGAAAGCATGACGCGGTTTTGGATTTTGTAGTTTTTCGATTCGAGTTCGGCGAAGAAATCGTTGAGCCCGGTGAAATATTTATTGCCAGTCCAGACCAGTTCTTTTTGCGCGTCGGTAAGTTCAAAAAACGGCTTATGGATCGGAAAATCGAATTTATAGGCATTGTTGACCAGTTGGTCGCGATACCAGCCCATGCTTTCGCCGCGCCACGGGTAAATGGCATTTTCAAACACCGAGAGCGCCGTATTTGGCAGAACCAATTCGGGGTCGATGCCGATGATGTTGCCGTAACCTTCGCATAAAGGGCACGCGCCGTAAGGATTGTTGAAGCTGAATAGATGCACGTTTGGCTCGAGGAAAGTCATGCCGTCGAGTTCGAAATTGCTCGAATATTCGATGCGTTTTCTTGTATCGGCTTCCTGCAGATAGCAAATGCCTTTGCCTTCATAGAAAGCCGCTTGTACCGCATCTGCCAATCGGTTGAAAAATTCCTCGTCGTCCTTGACGATGATGCGGTCGATGATCAATAAAATGTCTTTGTCGTCGAGCGAATGTGCGTCGAGCTCGTCAAGGCGTACCATTTCCTTGCCGACCAGTATCCTGATAAAACCCTGATGCAACAACGCCTTGAGCTTGTCTTCGAGCGCGCGGCCTTTTTCTAGATGGATAGGCGAGAGCAGCAGCCATCTTGAATCGGGCGCAAACTCCTTGACATCGTTGATTACGTCGGTAACCGTATCCTTTTTGACCTCTTTGCCCGAAACCGGTGAAACAGTCTTGCCG
>JAEWLD010000243.1 GCA_023393485.1 Bacteroidota bacterium | reverse complement strand
CACTGAATACAACTACAGGAGTGATTTCCGGAACGCCGACAGCGGTGACGCCAATCGCAACCTATACAGTGACCGCGACGAATTCGGGCGGAAGCACGTCGTTTGGGATTTCGATCACGGTCAACGACATTGCGCCGGCATCGCTGACTTATACGACGCCGAATGTCTTTACCGTCGGTTCGGCAATTACGAATTTGAACCCGGGCGTTACAGGAAATGTGGTTTCGTACAGCGTTTCGCCTGCGTTGCCAAGCGGACTTTCACTGAACACAACAACCGGCGCTATTTCAGGAATACCAACTTTGGTGACGCCAATCGCGACCTATACGGTGACCGCGACTAATTCGGGCGGAAGTACGTCATTTGGGATTTCGATCACGGTCAACGATATTGCGCCGATGTCGCTTTCATATACGACACCGAATGTCTTTACCGTCGGTTCGGCGATTGCGAATTTGAACCCGGGCGTTACAGGGAATGTGGTTTCGTACAGCGTTTCGCCGACTTTGCCTGACGGACTTTCACTGAATACAACTACAGGAGTGATTTCCGGAACGCCGACAATGGCAACTGCGGAAGCCATTTACACCGTCACAGCGGCCAATTCCGGCGGACACGCGACATTTGATATCGTTATTACGATCAATGTGGCTGCACCGCTTGCGTTGAGTTATGATACGCCAAGCATTTACACAGTTGGTGATGCGATCGATCCGTTGCTTCCGAGCGTTATCGGTGATGAGCTTTCGTACAGCATCAGTCCTGAATTGCCTTTGGGATTGAATTTCGATATGGCAACAGGCGAAATTTCGGGAACGCCGACCATGGTTTCTACGGAAACGAATTATACGATCACCGCGACAAATGCAGGCGGAAGCATTTCATTCGTTCTTGCCATTACGGTAATCGAGGTTGCGCCGACAGATTTGAGTTATCCGGCCAACAACAACTTCACAACCGGACAGGCCATAGTAGCCATACCGCCAATCGTAACCGGAAACGTTATTAACTACAGTGTTTCGCCGGATTTGCCCCAAGGTTTGTCAATTGATCCGTCGACCGGAGTGATTTCCGGTACGCCTACAATCGCGACGGCGACCGCGACTTACACTGTCACGGCGACCAACTCGGGCGGCAGCGTTACGTTTGACATTGTGATTACTGTTTCGGATCCGCTTGGTGTGGTTGAAGACAATGGTTTCGATTTTACTTTGTGGCCGAATCCATTCACATCGGTAATTCATATTTCGGGACTTTTCGGGCCGATTGAATATGTCCTGTACTCAATTGCCGGCAAACAGCTGCAATCAGGCAAAACAAACACGCCACAGCTGACTTTTGACCGATTGCCGGACGGCGTTTACCTGCTGCAGCTCACGCGCGACGGGCAAACCGCAATAAAGAAAATCATTAAAATGGAATAACAAAAAAGAGGTGTAAAAGCCTCTTTTTTTTATGTGAGTGTTTTGAGCGATGTTCCCCAGTCGGGAATAGAAAGTCCAAAAATTGATTTGATTTTACTTTTGTCAAGCACACTGTAGCTTGGGCGCCTGGCCGGAGTCGGGAATTGGCTTGTAGGAATTGGCTGGAGATCGATTTTGACTTGGTTGTATTCGAAGATTCGTTTTGCAAAATCATACCAACTCGCTACGCCTTCATTGCTGTAATGGTAAATGCCATAGTGATTTTTGTTGCTCGTGATGATTCGACAAATCGCATCGGCGAGGTCATTGGCGTTTGTCGGCGTGCCGATCTGGTCATTGACGACACTGATCGAATCGCGTTCGCCGGCCAAGCGCAACATCGTTTTCATGAAATTGCCGCCGAACTGCGAATAAAGCCACGCCGTCCTGACGATGTAATATTTGCCGCCTACAGCTTCAATCGCGTGTTCGCCAAGCAATTTGGTTCGGCCGTAAACGCCTTGCGGATTGGTAGCATCAGCTTCTGTGTATGGCGTACGCCTGTCGCCGTCGAATACAAAATCGGTTGAAATGTGAACCAGCGTCGCACCGAATTCCTTACAGATTTCAGCCAGATTTTTCGCTCCTGTGACATTGATCAATGCCGCTTTTTCGGGCTCGCTTTCGGCCTTGTCAACCGCGGTATACGCAGCGGCGTTGATGCAGAATTCGGGTTTGAGTTTATCAAAAATCGCGTGAAGGCTTTCTTTATGGGTGATATCGGCCTGCGACGACGACGCGAAATGGAATCCAATTTCAGGATATCGCGACGCTGCGAATGCCAGTGCCTGGCCTAACTGGCCTTTGCCGCCGGTCACCAAAACTACCATGCTTTTCGGGATTCGGCCAACTTTGGCAATTGTTTGTCTTTTTCGGAAATGATCAACTGATCAAGCGGAAACTGCCAGTCAACGCCAATTGTAGGATCGTTGTAAAAAATGCCGCCTTCAGATTCGCGGTTGTAGAAATTGTCGCATTTGTAGAAAAATACGGCGGTTTCGCTTAAAACCAAAAAACCGTGCGCAAATCCGCGCGGCACAAAGAATTGCTTTTGGTTCTCGCCCGAAAGCACTACGGCATCATATTGCCCAAAAGTTCCCGAACCCGGACGAATGTCAACTGCAACATCGAGCACTTCGCCCTTTAGTACGCGAACCAATTTTGCCTGCGCATAATCGCCGGTTTGGTAATGCAGCCCACGCAGAACGCCTTTGGATGAAAAGGACTGGTTATCCTGGACAAAGTGAACGTTTTGGCCTGTTCTCTCTGCAAAAGTCCGCTCGTTGAAACTTTCCATAAAATAACCCCGCTCATCGCGGATTATTTTGGGTTCAATGATCCAGCAGCCGGTTTTGGTTTGAATCGCTTCCATCAAATCAGGCTTAACAAATGCGTGCCGTAACCGCTTTTGAGCAATGGCCCGGCGAGTTCGCGGAGTTGTTGCTTGTTGATGAAACCCATTCGGAAAGCAGCTTCTTCAATCGCGCCGATTTTGAGTCCTTGCCTTTCTTCAATGACCTGGACAAATTGCGACGCTTGCATCAGTGAGTTGAAAGTTCCTGTGTCAAGCCATGCTGTTCCGCGGTCAAGAATACTGACTTTGAGCTTTCCGCGACGAAGGTATTCTTTGTTGACATCAGTGATTTCGAGTTCGCCGCGATGGCTGGGCGCTATGTTCGCCGCGATATCGACGACGTCATTGTCATAAAAATAAATGCCCGGTACGGCGTAATTTGATTTCGGCTGCGTTGGTTTTTCCTCGATTGAAAGCACTTTGCCGTCTTGGTCAAATTCAACGACACCATAACGCTCCGGATCGTGGACGTGATAAGCGTAGATGATTCCACCGTCGGGGTTGTTATTGGCCTGGAGTAAATCAGACAGCCCGGTTCCGTAGAAAATATTATCGCCCAAAACGAGCGCTACTTTATCGTTACCGATGAATTCCCTGCCGATGATGAACGCTTCGGCAAGCCCGTTCGGATTTTCCTGTACCGCGTATTTAAAACGGCAGCCGAGTTGTTTGCCATCGCCCAAAAGCTGCCTGAACAGCGGCAAATCATGCGGAGTTGATATGATCAGCACTTCGTTGATTCCTGACCACAACAGCGTCGATAGTGGGTAATACACCATCGGTTTGTCATAAATCGGCATCAATTGCTTGCTGACCGCCAATGTCAACGGATGCAGCCTTGTTCCCGAGCCGCCGGCTAGAATAATTCCTTTCATGATTATTTGGTGTTCTCAAATTTACGCATCTGTTTTCTTGAAAAAACAATCAACGCGCTGATTATAAGGAATATACCGATGAAAAACAGTGGCAATACCACTTTCATTTTGCCGTTCAGCCCGCTGTCATCCTTGATGTTGGTAATGATGCTGTTGTCTTTGATCACTTTATCAAGCCCGACAAGTTCCACCCGATTGATACCCTGATCCCTGATCATTTGGTCTTTGGTCTTGATCATGTCATTGAGTTGCGTATTTTCATTGATGTAGACCGATTGGGCTTTCGCACCCGATTCATTCGCGAATTCCTTCAGCAACCTGTCAATTTGTGCGACCATCGAATCATTGGCGCGCAACTTAAGGTCTACATTTTTAAGATATTCCTGTTGTACCTTTTTGTAATAATCGTTGTCATTCAAATAATTGAGCAGCGGCAATACCGTACGTTCGTTGGTTGTACGGCCGCTGGTCTTGAACGAAATCATATGGTACGGATAGTTTTTGCTGGTTGTATTGTCGGCAACGATTTTCTTCACATCACCGTCTTGTGCCATAAGCTCAATCAACCGGTAATTGGCTTCGTTTGTGGCGTTGCTGACAAATTTAAAGACATCGATTACCGGCGTGATGTTGATTTCCGTTAAATCATTAGGATTTTTGATTCCAACGACTTTGCTCAGATACAGCGTATCTCTTTCCTTTATTTTGGCCGCAACCTGCTCTACCTTTGCGTATAAATAATCGGTGCTGCCGAAGTTCGGTGCAACGATAAGCTGTGTTTTATAGACGCCGCGATCTTTTTTATCAAGCCAATAACCGAGTGCAACTCCAAGGATGAACAATGCGGCAATCCAGATAATTTTACGCTTTAGAAAACGGATGCATTTATAAATTAAGGTGTTGAGCCCACGAAATGCGTTGCCGATCCCTTTTGAAACCGACAATAGGTCAACTTCCTGCACCACGTCGTTTTTGGTTGCGTTTGTACTCATGTTATTCTACGTTAAAGATTTGTTCGAGGATTTTTATTGTGATCAGGTAAGTCGGTTTTACGCCGGTTGTGCCAAGACCGCCCGATGCGAGCGTGCTTCCGGTCTCAAGCGGATTATCTGACGCGTAGTAAGCATATCTGACTTTAACATCGGGGTTGATGCTTTTGCGGATTTTCGATGCCGACTGAATCGCCTTTTGATAATACGCGCCTTCCATTTCAAGCCCGATCACGCCCCAGG
>JAEWLD010000238.1 GCA_023393485.1 Bacteroidota bacterium | reverse complement strand
CAAATGATCCGGACGATCGCGATGTAAGGGCCAGGGCATTCATCGACCGTACGGCTACAATCAGGGCTGACTACGAAACAGTTGCCAACTACAAGCAACTTGATAACTTGGTTATTGACAAATATCCAGGAAAATTGAGTGGTGCAACAGGTTACATCCTTACAAACGACCTTAAAGTCTTCAGGTTGTCAGAAATGTATTTCATCAAAATGGAAGCGCGCGCTGCTGCGGGTGACTTGTCTACGGTAGCCACGATGTTGAAAGATTTCAGGGATATCAGGACAATGGCAGGCGGCCAGCCACAACCACTTCCGGTTTACGGCTCCGCTACAGATGCATGGGCAGATATCTTGCTCGAGCGCAGGAAAGAACTTTGCTTTGAAGGCCACCGTTATATTGACTTGAGGCGTTTGGGCGCTCTTGCGGGTGGTTTGTCTGTAGACCGTTACATCAGGGATTGTACAGAGAATGCTGTTCCGGAATGCGAATTGCCATTGGGCGATCACAGGTATATCTTGCCAATTCCAATTGATGAGATTATCGGAAACTCTGCAATCGAACAGAATCCAGAGTACTAAAATCCATAAGACTTAGATTTATGATAAAGCTGTTAAATTTTTTTAACAGCTTTATTTATTTCTAATTGTTATTAATATTAAATTTGACGAATTTTAAAAAAGTTATGAGAGTTATACTGTTTCTTATCATTCCTGCCTTCTGCTTTTCACAGACTGTAGCTGAGCGGAAGTCGATTGTAGCAACGTACGATAACGGTGCAATAAAAATGCTGAAAGAAGAAGCGCGGGCGAAAGAAATACGTCAACGCGCTGAAATAGAAGCCTACCTGAAAGCGCACCAATTGATCAATACTGAAAAGCGTTCGCTACAACGCATTGAGGACGGCCTGCCGTTGTTCTTCACGATTTTCAACGATGGTTCATCAAAGACGATCAATGCAAACAAATTGTACCCGGGCGGTTCACTCGGTCTCAATGTCACGGGCAGTGGCATCACAGTCGGTATTTGGGATGGCGGAAAAGTGAGAAATACCCATGTTGAGCTTGCAGGCAAAATTACCCTTGGCGATGATGCGGATGAATTAAGCCCGCATGCCACGCACGTTACGGGAACTGTAATGGCTACCGGCGTCAGCCCGCTACGCAGAGGCATTGCTTACGGCGCATCGGGAATCACACACGATTGGGACGATGATCATTCTGAAATGATTGATTTTGCCGCGCAAGGCTATTTGGTTTCCAATCATTCATACGGATACAGCGGCGCTGATTTGCCGACTTGGAAGTTCGGTTCCTATGATGGGTCATCGATTGAAATAGATCAGGTGGCAAACGCATCACCATATTACCAGGCAGTGATAGCGGCCGGCAACGACAGGAATGATTTTGACGTCGAGCAAAATAACCTCAAAGGCGGTTACGACCTTCTTTCAGGAACTGCGGTTTCCAAAAATGGCATTACCGTGGCGGCAGTCGAGGAACTTACGAATTACAATGACGCGAACGATGTGATGATGAGCAGCTTCAGCAATTTCGGTCCGCCGGACGACGGTCGGATCAAGCCCGATATTTCTGCAAAAGGCGTTGAAACGAGCTCATGCGTGAGCACTTCAAATGTGGCGTACGATGTTTTTAGCGGTACGTCGATGGCTGCACCGGCAATATCAGGTATGATTGCGCTGCTTCAAAAACATTACAACAATTTGAACCCATCTACTTATATGCGCGCCTCTACCGTCCGTGGCTTGATTTGCCATTCTGCACGTGAAGCAGGTTTTTGGGACGGCCCGGACTATGAATATGGCTGGGGCCTGGCTGATGCGGCAGCTGCAGCACAAATAATAACAAACAAAGGAACAACGTCGATTTTGGAAGAAAATAATCTGGCAAACGGCGAGACCTTTACCAAACAATTTGCAGTCTCCGGCACACAGGACATAGCTGTAACTATTGCCTGGACAGATCCTGTCGGCAGCGCAAATATCAACGGAAGTACAGATTCGCGCAGTGCAAGGCTCAAAAACAATCTGGATCTCAAAGTGTTGAAAGACGGAAATATCTATTATCCTTGGAAAATGGATCCGGATGCGCCAACGGCCGAAGCCACGCATGATTCGGACAACGACGTGGACAATGTAGAAAAAGTGCAGATCGCGAACGCCGAGCCAGGTGTTTACACGATCCAGGTCACCCACAAAGGGACATTGAGCGGAAACGGCGGCAACCAGGTATTTTCGCTTATAGCGAATGGCACGACGGCACTCGCCACGAATGCCGTCGAATTCAATGACAACATCGTTCTTTACCCGAACCCTGTTAGAAACCAATTGGGCTTTGGTGTTCCAAACAACGGCGAAGTGACCAACGTCGCGATTTTCGACATCCTCGGGAAGCAGGTGAAAAGCGCTTCGGCATTGATCGGCAACAGCATTGACCTGTCTGATTTGGCCGGCGGAATTTACCTCGCACGGTTTACTTACAACGGCGCGTCGTTTACCAAGAAGTTCATCAAGGAGTAATTTCATAAATCCGTGATAAAAAAAACATCCTGACAAGTTCAGGATGTTTTTTTATACGCCAAATCGTTTAACTTTGCCCAACCTGTAAAGATATTTTGATGAGATTTTACCTTTCGATATTCGTTTTCCTGCTCACGCTATCCGGTTTTTCACAGGATAAGCCCGAAGCCGAAAAACCCGAGGAAAGGCGATTGCTCAGCGAAAAAATCCAGGAAACCCCAAAAGCGCCGATCGAGCAATACCGCATTGTCACCCTTGACCGCGATACGACCTATGTTGACACGTCGTTGACAATAAAAAAAGAATACGAATTCAACTATTTGCGCAAAGACATTTTCGGACTGATGCCGTTTGCCAATGAAGGCCAACCTTACACAATTCTTGATTATGGCCTCGTGCGAACAACCGCTTTTCCCGAATTCGGACGCAAAGCCAAACACTTTAATTATCTCGAGGCCGAAGACGTCAGATACTATTCGGTTGCGACGCCGCTGACCGAGCTGTACTTCAAATCGGTAATGGAGCAAGGCCAGACATTAGATGCGTTTTTGACGGTCAACACTTCCGAAAGACTCAATATGTCGATCGCCTACAAAGGCCTGCGGTCGCTTGGCAAATACATCAATCAGTTGTCGAGCACCGGAAATTTTAGGTTTACGACGAGTTATTTCACCAAAAACGAGCGCTATCATTTAAACCTGCATTTTGTGTCGCAAGACATGCGCAACGGCGAAAACGGCGGGATTGTCAGCGACGCCAACTTTGAAAGCGAAGACAATGCTTTCAAGAACCGCGCGCGGCTTGAAGTCTATTTTAAGGATGCGGAATCGTTTCTAAAAGGCTATCGCGGCTTTATCGATCACAGTTTCAGGATTGATAATGACCAGGACAGCAATAACCTGTATGTGACGCATCAGTTTAACTATGAGCGGAAATTCTTTGAGTACAATCAGCCGACAATCGCCTCAACGATTACCGACAGTCAGGGCGATACCTATCAAATTGTCCGATTTGGGCCGGCATTCGTCGAGGCCAACATCAATGACCAGGTTCGGTATAATCGAATGTATAACAAAGCCGGACTCGTTTATGAAAACACGACACTTGGCCGTTTTGGTTTCTTCGCCGACGATTTCCGTTACAACTATTATTACGACAAGATCATAAATCTCGACAGCGGCATAATTCCATCGTCGCTCGATGATGCAATCAACAGCATTGGCGGGCAATATGAATACGGAAAAGGAAAATGGAAAGGCAAACTG
>JAEWLD010000199.1 GCA_023393485.1 Bacteroidota bacterium | reverse complement strand
TGTCTATATAGACGTATTTGCCCTTGAAATCCGACAGTTTGGTTTTGCCGCCTTTGTGGTTTTCATAATCGAAATCCGGTGACGGCTTGCCTGTGAATTTATCGGCAATCTTAGCCTGGGCTTCGATCATTTGCTTCATTTGTCGCTCTTGTGCTTTCTGGTCCTCAACCTGCTTTGCGATCAACGCTTTGTTAAGTCCGGGATCGAGATTTTTCGCCGTCATCCTGGCATTAAATGATTTCTCGAATTCACTTAATATCTTCTGGGCTTCCGCCTGGTCTTTCAGGCCTTGCAACTTTTCGCCGACCTTTTCCTCTTCGAGCGCATTGGCCGCAAGCGCATTGTTTTCATTCGCGCCTTTGCCTTTATAGGCGATGGTTTCATCAAACATTGCCGTATCTAGGGTCATACTCAAATCGAAGCCGTTTTTTAAGTATAGCGTCGTGTATTCGGCGCCGTCAAAAAATTCATATATTCCTTCAGGTGCAGCGAACGATGCCGCAAATGAGCCGTCTTTCCCAACGGGAATCACTTGTTTGACACCATTGCCCGTAATCGTGACCTTATCACTGTTCGGCTTGGTGATCTTTCCCGAAAATCTGACAACGTCCTGCGCAAAACAGCTTACCGTTGCAAGCAAAAAGCAAATAAAAATGTTTTTCATTGTGTTGTGTTTAAGAGTAAACTCAAATGTAGCGAAAATTTATCGTCGAAAAGTTGATTTTTAATTCAGTTTTAACCGTTTCCGTTTCGCAATAACTGATTAAATTTGCGTCAAATTTTTTATAATGTACAGAAGTCACAATTGCGGAGAATTAACCGCCAACCATATCAACACCGAAGTAACGCTCGCCGGCTGGGTCCAGAAATCGCGCGATAAAGGTTTCGTTAACTGGATTGACTTGCGCGACCGGTACGGAATTACGCAATTGGTATTTGACGAAAGCCGTACAGACAAAGCCGTGTTTGACCGCTCAAAAACCCTCGGACGTGAATTCGTGATCCAGGTCAAGGGCAAAGTCATTGAGCGCGAATCGAAAAACAAAAACATCCCGACCGGCGATATAGAAATCCTGGTGTCGGAACTCAATATTCTCAACGCGGCATTGCTTCCGCCATTTACGATTGAAGACGAAACCGACGGCGGCGAAGATCTCAGGATGAAATATCGCTATCTCGACATCCGCAGGAATCCGGTCAAAAACGCGCTGTTGTTCCGCCATAAAGTCACGATGGAAGTCAGGAAATACCTTTCGGACATCGGGTTTTGCGAAGTCGAAACGCCGGTTCTGATCAAGTCGACTCCCGAAGGCGCGCGCGATTTTGTTGTGCCCTCAAGAATGAATCAGGGACAATTTTACGCTTTGCCGCAATCGCCGCAAACTTTCAAGCAATTGTTGATGGTTGGCGGCATGGACAAGTATTTCCAGATCGTCAAATGTTTCCGCGACGAAGATTTGCGCGCCGACCGCCAGCCTGAATTTACGCAAATTGACTGTGAAATGGCGTTTGTTGAGCAGGAAGACATTCTGAACGTTTTTGAAGGACTGACGCGCCATCTGCTTTTGAACATCAAAGGCGTCGAGGTCGATGCATTTCCGCGGATGACCTATGATCATGCGATGAAAACCTACGGCAATGACAAGCCCGACATCCGATTCGGGATGGAATTCGGTGAACTCAACGCCGTTGCCCAACATAAAGATTTCGGCGTCTTCAATTCGGCCGGACTCATCGTCGGTATCGCGGCGCCAAAATGCGGCGAAATGACGCGCAAGGAAATCGATGCCCTGATTGAATGGGTCAAACGTCCACAGATTGGCGCTTCGGGAATGGTTTACGTCAAATGCAATGAAGACGGCACTTATAAGTCGTCGGTCGATAAATTTTATGATCAGGACGATTTGGCCAAATGGGCTGAAGTTACAGGCGCCAACGCCGGCGATATGATTTTTGTACTTTCCGGCGCGGCGCACAAAACCCGTACGCAGCTTTCGGCATTGCGAATGGAACTTGCCACGCGTTTGGGCCTTCGCAAACCGCATGAATTCGCCCCGCTTTGGGTGGTCGATTTCCCGCTTTTGGAACAGGACGAGGAAAGTGGCCGCTGGCATGCAATGCACCATCCGTTCACCTCGCCAAAGCCCGAAGACATGGCGCTGCTTGAAACCGATCCCGGCAAAGTACGCGCAAACGCTTATGACATGGTTTTGAACGGCAACGAAATCGGCGGCGGATCGATCAGGATCCATGACCGCGCGACGCAGGAACTGATGTTCAAGTATCTCGGTTTTACCGACGAAGAAGCGCGCAACCAATTCGGATTTTTGATGGACGCTTTCCAGTTCGGCGCGCCGCCGCATGGCGGTTTGGCTTTCGGGCTTGACCGTTTGGTCGCGATTTTGGGCGGACAGGAAACCATCCGCGACTTCATCGCTTTCCCGAAAAACAATTCGGGCCGCGATGTGATGATAGACGCGCCATCGGCAATCAGTCCGGCGCAGCTCGACGAGCTGAAAATCAAAACGATTTCGTAACGGTTTTCGATCAAAATACTTTTAACCTTTCGTTCCGAAATATTTGGGTCGGCATCGGCGTTTATTCCTAAAACAAACGCCAGATGGAAACCGCGTCGCAGCAAAAAGCCTGGATCGCCAAAATTGTCGGATCGTGTTATTTCATACTGATCGGATTTGTCTTTGGCGTCATGGAACTGGTCACGGGCAACTTTGGCGTTTTTGATTTGGGCATGCTGCTTTGGTCAATCCTGCCGATCCTAATTAACAAACGCTGGATGTATCTGTGTTTCGGCGCACTGAATTTGCTGATTTGGACCTATATCGGAATTGCGATTCTAGTGGAAGGCGGCAGTGACATTATGGCGATCATTGTCATCTCTTCGGTAACGGTTGGCGCAATTGTTTCGGCGCTTCTGTTGATTTATTCGGCAATCAGCATTTCTGAAAAACGCTTCAGCCTCATTTGATTAGGCAACTTTTTTTAGGTTTTTTTTACCAAACACTTTTTTATATCTGTTAAAAGATTACATTTACGCATTAATTATTATCTTATTTACAATGCGTACAGGTACAGTAAAATTTTTCAATGAGTCTAAAGGTTACGGATTCATTACCGATGCCGAAACAGGAAAAGACATTTTTGTTCATGCATCAGGCCTTAAAACGGAAGCGCTCCGCGAAGGTGACAGAGTAAGTTATGAAGAAGAAGAAGGCAGGAAAGGAAAAATCGCCGCCCAGGTGACTCCGATCGAAGCTTAAAACATATCTTTTGTTATCTTAAAACGCCCTTTTCCGGGGCGTTTTTTTATTTGCCCGATTGCCGAAAATTTCCGTTATTTATATTCATTAAAAATTAGGCAAAAACCCGCGCCAAACGGCAAACGAATAAGGCATTCAATTGCATTTTATGTTTTTGGCATGTATCTTTGCCGGTGATTTATCTTAAAGATTCTGCTATGCAAAGCACCCAGATTGCTTACTTCCCGATAATCATGCAGTTACTGCTCGCCGTCGGGTTTGTTGTTGGCACGATTGCCATCTCGGGACTTTTGGGCCCAAAAAGAAATTCTGCCAATAAAGACAAGAACTTTGAGTGTGGAATTGAATCGGTCGGCAACGCCAGGATTCCGTTTTCGGTCAAATATTTTTTGGTCGCGATCCTGTTCGTTTTGTTCGACGTCGAAGTCATATTTCTTTACCCTTGGGCCGTAAATTTCAAAGACCTCGGGGTTGAAGGCATGATCAAAATGGTCATTTTCATGGCGCTTTTGCTGGTCGGATTTTTCTACATCATCAAGAAAAAAGCCCTCGAGTGGGAATGATAAAGTTATTTTAAATTAGAAATTTTAAATTATAAATGACGTTGTAATAGACTGGCCCCGAAATAATTTAAAATTTATAATTTATAATTTAAAATAGTACAGAAATGAGTACCCCAAAAATAAACACAAACGCCCCGGCACCCGAAGGTTATTCAGGTGAAGGTTTTTTCGCCGGAAAACTTGACGATATCGTCGGGCTCGCGCGTGCGAATTCACTCTGGCCGTTGCCTTTCGCGACGTCGTGCTGCGGTATCGAATTCATGGCAACGATGGCCTCGCACTATGACCTTGCACGTTTCGGCTCTGAGCGCGTGAGCTTTTCGCCGCGCCAGGCAGACATGCTGATGGTCATGGGCACAATATCTAAAAAAATGGCGCCGATCCTGCGTCAGGTTTACGAACAAATGTCTGAGCCGCGCTGGGTAATTTCGGTCGGTGCATGCGCTTGTTCGGGTGGAATTTTCGATACGTATTCGGTCTTGCAAGGCATTGACAAGGTCATTCCGGTCGACGTTTACGTTCCCGGCTGTCCGCCGCGTCCTGAGCAAATCGTTGAAGGCGTCATGAAATTGCAGGAATTGGTTAAAAACGAATCGGTTCGCCGTAGAAGTTCGCCCGAATACAAAGAACTTCTCGCTTCCTATAACATCAAATAAATGGCATTGGAAATTTCCGTCATCCAGGACAAACTGACGTCGGCTTTTGGCACTGACGTTTTCAATTTCGACCCTACGAAAGACATGTTCACCTTCGAGGTTTCGGCAGATAAAGTCACGGCAATCCTTCTGTTTTTAAAAAATGACGAAACGCTGCGTTTCAATTTCCTGACGACACTTTGCGGCATCCATTATCCTGACAACGAGGTTGAACGGCAATTTGCCGTCGTCTATCAGATGCACAACTGGATTGACAACGTCCGCATCCGCTTCAAGGCTTACCTCAACGGCGAAAACCCTGAAATTAAGACGGCTTGCAACATTTTCCTGTGCGCCAACTGGATGGAGCGCGAAACCTGGGATTTCTTCGGCATCAATTTTATCGGGCACCCGCAATTGAAACGCATTTTGAACATGGACGAGATG
>JAEWLD010000176.1 GCA_023393485.1 Bacteroidota bacterium | reverse complement strand
TCGTAATTCAAACGGCCGGTTTCCTTATCGACACCGTAAAACACCGGATTGTAAAGTTTTCCCGAGAAATTAACGGGCGAGCCGTGTGTCAAATGCCCGCCGTGTGAAAGGTCAAACCCGAGGATTTTGTCGCCGGGTTTCAGGCAGGCAGCATAAACGGCAGTATTGGCCTGCGAACCTGAATGCGGCTGGACGTTGGCATATTCGGCGCCGAATAACGCCTTGGCGCGATCGATTGCGATCTGCTCAACAATATCTACGACTTCGCAGCCGCCGTAGTAGCGTTTTCCGGGATAACCCTCGGCGTATTTGTTGGTAAGCACTGAGCCGGCAGCTTCAAGCACGCCGTCGCTTACGAAATTCTCTGAAGCTATGAGTTCAAGGCCGTGGATTTGCCTGTCTTGTTCGTCAAGGATAAGGTCGAAGATTTGTTCGTCGCGTCGCATTTGTTTTTTTCGTTAAATTGCTGTCAAAAATACGAAAAACGTTTGGTACAACGAATGTTAATTTTAAATTTGAACACCGTACAAACCCAAGAAAAAACAAATCTTAGAAATGCCAATCACCGCCAATAATTCCAGCCGAAAGTCATGGCTCGACGTCCCAAAAGACAGCGATTTCCCAATACAGAACATTCCGTTCGGCGTGTTTCTCACTAAAGATGACGTGGTTACGATCGGTACGCGCATCGGTAACTTTGCGATCGATCTCGGCGCGTTGCAGCAACTCAACTACTTTGATGGTATTGAATTGACCGACGATATGTTCATGCAAGACACGCTCAACGACTTCATTTCAGACGGAAAAAAAACGTGGCGACTGGTACGCAACCGCATTGCCGAGATTTTCGACGAAAAGAATCCCGAGCTGCGCGACAATCATACGCACCGCGATATCGTAATCTTTAAAATGGAAGAGGTCGAGATGCAATTACCGGTACTGATTGGCGATTACACCGACTTTTATTCGAGCAAGGAACACGCGAGCAATGTAGGCAAAATGTTCCGCGATCCGGAAAATGCGCTGCTGCCGAACTGGGTCCACATTCCCGTAGGTTATCACGGCCGCAGTTCTACGATCATTCCGTCGGGCATTTCAATCCACAGGCCGATGGGACAGACTTTGCCCAATGGGCAGAAAACGCCTGTGTTTGGGCCGTCGCAACTGATAGATTTCGAGCTTGAAACCGCGTTTATCACCACCGATGCCAACATTATGGGAGAAAACATTCCCGTGCATGAAGCCGCAGATTATATTTTCGGAATGGTATTGATGAATGACTGGAGCGCCCGTGACATCCAAAAATGGGAATACGTACCGCTCGGACCATTTCTCGCCAAAAATTTCGCCACGTCGATTTCGCCGTGGATCGTGACGATGGACGCGCTTGAACCGTTCAAGACCAAAGGTCCGAAACAGGAACCGATGCCATTGCCATATCTTCAGATCAAAGGCAAGCACGCCTATGACATTCATCTTGAAGTATCGATCCAGCCTGAGAATGCAGAACCGACCGTCGTATCGCAATCCAATGCAAAATATTTGTATTGGAGCATGAGCCAGCAATTGGCTCATCACGCCTCGAACGGCTGCCGGATCAATTCGGGTGACATGATGGGTTCGGGTACGATTTCAGGCCCAACGCCCGAAACTTTTGGTTCTATGCTTGAACTTACCTGGGGCGGAAAACATCCGATCAAAATGAGCGATGGCACTGAAAGGCGTTTTATTAACGACGGCGACAGCGTCTCGATAAAAGGCTGGTGCAGGAATGAAAAGATCCGCATAGGTTTTGGCGAAGTCTGCAACAAGCTGCTTCCGCCATATACAGGAAATTAAGATAACGCCCCGCTTAGTCGGGGTTTTTTATTTTTGGCACATTGCTTGGTTGCGCGCCCGCAACTATCTTTGTAAAAACAAACACCATGAACAAAATTACTCCTGCCTTTATTTTAATGTTCGTTATCGCGGCCTGCAGCGGCGTCAAACAGGCACAAAGCGAACTTTCTACGGGCAATTATGACGAAACCGTTGCAATCACAACAGACAAACTCCGCAACAACAAAGACGCAAAAAGAAAACAAGAACACATCTATCTGCTCGAGGAAGCTTTTGCAAAAGCCAAACAGCGTGATCTCGCCGATATCGACCTTTGGGCCAGGGAAGGCAATCCGCAAAATTTCGAAAAAATTTACGAGACTTATATCAAACTCAACAACAGGCAGGAAAAAATCAAACCGCTCTTGCCGCTGAAACTGATCAATGAAAACAGAAACGCCGTTTTCAAATTCGATGATTATTCAGATCAAATCGTCAGCAGCAAAAACGCCCTGTCAAAATACTTGTATGACAACACGAAAGCACTTCTGAAGAATCCCGATAAAATGGTGATTCGCCGTGCATACGACGATTTGGTCTATCTCAATTCAATCAATCCGAACTACAAGGACGTGAACAACCTGATCCAAGAGGCTGTTTTTAAGGGAACGGATTACGTTTACGTTTATACGAAAAACGAAACCAATATGATCATTCCCTCGCGTTTACAAAATGATTTACTCGATTTCAGCACCTA
>JAEWLD010000101.1 GCA_023393485.1 Bacteroidota bacterium | reverse complement strand
GACAATCGTTGGGCTCAGCATCAATTTCAGGCGCGCTCAATTGAGCCACAACCGGCGGATTGGCGAGTTGCAGCAAGTCATCGTACAACTTACGGCAGATACCGATGAAAAACTCGCGCAGCTTCACTTGTCTGACGAGCTCAGGCAAAGGCTTGATGCCGCGCGCAAACAACTCGATCGCGACCTGATGGCGGTCCAACATGAAACAATCGGTACGCTTGCGAAAAACAACCTGCTGAGATAACGCCGTTTCGGGCATTTGATTATTTTTATGAAGTAAACCCGTTTGCATGAAAAAATATTGCCTGGCGCTATTGTTCCTGATTATTGCTCCCGCCAACGCCCAAAAGATCGATGCGCTTTTGAAGAAAGCTTTCACCTCTGCCGATTCGTCGGCTTATTATTTTAAGAAGGCCAGGAAAATTGCACGCACCGACGCCGACTGGGGCGAATATTATTTCTGTAAAAATGCATGGCATTCAGATCGCGGCAATGTAGACAGTACCGAATATTACGGCAAAAAAGCCGAAGCCAAATTCATCAAAATCAAAAACTGGAACAAACTCAGCTACGTCTATAACAATATGGGCCGCGCCTACAATCAACTCGGCGAATATGAAAAAGCGATCGCGACATTCCAAAAAGGCGTAAAAGTGGCCGAAGCCGCGCATGACGATTTCTGGGCCGGAAATTTCAACCAGTCTATTTCAATATCATACCACGATTTTGAGGATTTCGCCCAGGGCGTCAAATACGGAAAAAAAGCGCTCGCCGTCTTCAAAACCGGAAAGAAAACCGATCGGTTTGACATTTCGGGCGCGCTGAATGCCATCGCAATCAACTTTGACGACTGGAACAAACCAGACAGCGCGCTGGCGTATCATTACAAAGTTTTTGACTACATCAAAGGCAAGGACACGATTTATCTGCAATCGACCTACAACAATATCGGCAATACGCTGCTCAAGCAAAAAAAATATCACCAGGCCAGGAAATGGATTGAAACCGCCGCCAGGCTTACAAAACAAAATCCGTCGAACCGGATCGATCAGGATGTGTGGTACGACCTGGCAACCAATTATACCAATCTGGCCATCATCGCCTTCAATCTGGGCGACAATCTAAAAGCCGAAAATTATTTTTCCCTGGCCTTTGAGAATGCGGCCAAAAGCAAAAGCGTCGAGAAAATCCGCGACTATTATTACGGGCAATATCTGTTCAACAAGCACCGGAAAGATTTGGTTAAGGCCATTGAATTCCAGGATCAGTTCATCAATTTGCGCGATTCGGTGTTCGACCTGCAACGCGCCGGCAAACTCGCCGCACTCGAGGCAAAATACGAAACCGAAAAAAAGGAAAATGACCTCTTGCTTTCAAAAGCCGAAAACGCCGAGAAGGCCGAAACCATCCAAAAGAAAAACTCGCAATTTGTAGTTATGGCGCTGATCGCGGCCGCGCTGGCGGTCATTCTCTGGCTGGTTTATCGTCAGCAGAAACTCAGGCATCGTCAGCTCGCACAGGAACACGAACTCAAAACGGCGATTGCGCAAATCGAGACACAGAACCAATTGCAGAACCAACGCCTGGAGATTTCGCGCGATTTGCACGACAACATCGGCGCCCAGCTGACGTTTATCATTTCCTCGGTCGACAATATCAAATACGCATTTGACCTCGGCAATACCAAACTCGATCAAAAGCTTGAAAACATCAGCGATTTCGCCAAAGATACGATCATTGAGCTGCGCGACACGATTTGGGCGATGAACAACACAGACATCGGCTTTGAAGATTTGCGCGCCAGGATTCTCAACTTCATTGAAAAGGCCAAGGAATCCGCCGGTGAGATCGCCTTCAGTTTTGCCATCGACGAGCGTTTGGCCGGCGTTCGGCTTACCTCGGTGCAAGGCATGAATATTTACCGCACGATCCAGGAAGCGGTCAATAATGCGCTCAAGTATTCGGAAGCCAAAAACTTGTCGATTGCCATTGAGAACGATGTGCGCGGCGTAGTGATTTCGATTGCCGATGACGGTCGCGGATTTGATCCGATGACGGTAAAACCAGGCAACGGGCTTGGGAATATGCAAAGCAGAATTTCAACGATTGGCGGTGAATTCCAAATTTATTCACAGCCTGGCGGCGGGACAAAAATCACACTTTTGGCCGGTCATTTCAATTCAAAGCCATGATAAAGTTAGCCATTGTAGACGACAATACTTTTCTTCAGAAAGCCGTAGCCGAAAAGCTGTCGTTTTTTGACGACATTATTTGCAGGTTCACCGCAACAGACGGCGAGGATTTGCTTAAAAAACTCGATGCGAACGCCAAAATTGACCTGATTTTGATGGACATCGAAATGCCGAAAATGGACGGTATCGAAGCCACCGAGGCCGTCAAGCAGAAATATCCGCATATCAAAATCATCATGTTGACGGTTTTTGACAATGACGAGAATATCTTCAAGTCAATCAAGGCCGGCGCCGATGGCTATCTGCTCAAGGAAGTCAACCCAAAAGATTTGCATCAAGGCATTTTGGAAACAATAAACGGCGGCGCTACAATGACGCCTTCAATTGCGCTGAGGACTTTGCGGCTGCTGCGCAATCCGATTGATTTTGACAATGCGCAACAAGCCGAAGAGGTCAAACTGACCGCGCGTGAAATCGAGGTTTTGGAACAGCTCAGCAAAGGATTGAAATACAACCATATCGCAGAAAATCTGGTGTTGTCTGTGGGTACGATCCGCAAGCATATCGAAAATATTTACTCAAAATTGCAAGTCCACAACAAAATCGAGGCAATCCAAAAGGCCAAAAACAACAACCTGATTTAATTCAGAATTTTTTTATAAATTTAGGCTCCCGAGAAATCCCTGCTCACCAAAACAATCCTGAATGAAGCCCGACCGGAAGACCGAGATCGTCAATATTTCTGCGACACTTTTTAAAGAAAAAGGCTACAGCGCCGTAACAATGCGCGATATTGCCCATGCGCTGAACATCAAAGCGGCAAGCCTTTACAACCATATCCGGTCAAAACACGAAATCCTGACTTTAATCATTATTGAAATCGCTGAAGAGTATACGCATACGATTTCGGATATTGTTGACTCAGATGAAAACGCGGTCGAAAAACTCAAAAAAGTAATCCAGCTTCACATTGACATTACGGTACGCAACCCCGAAGCGCTCGCGTCGCTCAACAATGACTGGATGCATTTGCCTAAACCTGAATTGACGTACTTTTTGACCATGCGCGAACAGTATGAGGAAATGTTTCGCAGCATCGTAAAAAAAGGCATTGCCGACGGCGAAATCAAAGGACACAATCCCGAAGTAATCATTTTCTCAATGCTTTCCACCTTGCGGACGCTTTACTTGTGGTACGGAAAGAAAAGAGATTTCAACGCCAAAACCCTTAAGGAAAATTTGTGTGAGGTTTTGCTTTACGGAATCATTTGATTGGCATTTTTAACCGACGGTTTCCATAACGCTTTCGCGACAGCCTTTTTATTCAAAACCTGTATTCTTTCCTTTTGCATTTTAATCCGGATTCGCTGACAAATAAAATCGCAAACTATTAGTTTTCAACGACAATCGTGATTTTTCAGACCTTGGCGCAACGTTTTGGCAAATATTACCTAAATTTGCATAGACGACTAACAAACGTTAGTCTTGTTGTAAATCAGGATTTTATTTGAAAATGGCGAAATTCCATCCGATAAAAGTAAGTGACATCTACAAGGAAACAAAAGACTGTTCAGTCATTTCGTTCGACGTTCCCGAACAATTGCGCGATGATTTTAAATTCACGCATGGCCAACATTTGACGATCAAAGCCAGTATCGACGGTGCCGAAGTTCGCCGCAACTATTCGCTTTGCACCAGCCCGATTGACAATGAGTGGAAAGTGGCCGTCAAAAAAATCAATGGCGGTTTGTTTTCATCATACGTCAGCGAGTCGCTCAAAAAAGGCGACGTGCTTGAAGTCATGCCGCCATCTGGGATTTTCAATACGCCGGTTGAGCCTAAAAAAGCCAGGCATTACATTGTATTTGCGGCCGGAAGCGGAATAACGCCGATTTTATCGATCATCAAAACCCATTTGGCGCTCGAGCCAAAAAGTACGTTTCAGCTGTTTTACCTGAACCGCAGCGTCAAATCGATTATTTTTAAGGAAGAAATCGAGCAGCTTAAAAACAAATATTTCGGTAGATTTGAAATTTTCCATTTTTTGACCAGGGAACGACGAAATGTTGAGTTGTTCAACGGTCGTTTTACGAAAGAAAAATTGGAAGTCATCACAAAATGCCTGATTGACATCGATGCAATCGACGAGTGTTTCATCTGCGGGCCCGAAGACATGATTTTCCTGATTCGCGATGAATTGGCGGCAGCCGGACTCGACAAGAGTAAAATCCATTTTGAACTGTTCAATACCGGGCATTCCGAAGCCGACAAAGTTCGCGCAAGCAAGGCGTTGGAAAGTAAAGTGGAAGGCACCGAAGTCACGATCATCGATGGTGGCAAGGAATTTCATTTTACGATGGACGACGATTATGACAATATCCTTGACGGAGCGCTCGCGGCCGGCGCCGATTTGCCGTTTGCCTGTAAAGGCGGCGTTTGCTCGACCTGTAAATGCCGCGTCGTTGAAGGTTCGGTACAGATGAAAATCAATTACGCGCTCGACGATAAGGAAGTCGCCCAAAATCTGGTATTGAGTTGCCAGGCCGTGCCGACTTCGGAGAAGGTTGTCGTCGATTTTGGCGTGTAGTAAATTGACAATTGACAATGGATAATTGACAATCGGAAGAAGTAAATGATAATAATGAATTGATGGTTCGGAACAATTAGCTAGGGTTGAGGTTGGACAAATCACCCCATTGTCAATTGTCAATTATCAATTATCAATTAAATAATTATGTCGGAACAAGAACTAGCAAGTTTAGAAGCGGCATTCGAAGCGAAAATCGCCAACGATCAAAAAATCGAGCCGAAAGACTGGATGCCCGAAAAATACCGTAAAACGCACATCCGCCAGATCTCGCAGCACGCACATTCCGAAATCGTCGGCATGCTGCCTGAAGGAAACTGGATTACGCGCGCACCGTCATTGCGTCGCAAAGTCGCGCTTTTGGCAAAAGTTCAGGATGAAGCCGGTCACGGATTGTATTTGTATAGCGCGTGTGAAACGCTCGGAATTTCGCGTGAGGAATTGTATGACCAATTGCATTCGGGCGAAGCGAAATATTCGTCGATTTTCAATTATCCGACCATTACTTGGGCAGACATGGGCGCCATCGGCTGGCTCGTTGACGGCGCGGCGATCATCAATCAAGTTCCGCTTACAGCAACATCTTACGGGCCATATGCGCGTGCGATGGTCCGCGTTTGCAAGGAAGAAAGCTTCCATCAGCGCCAGGGCTTTGAAATCATGCTGACACTCTGTAACGGAACACCTGAACAAAAAGCGATGGCACAAGACGCGCTCAACCGCTGGTGGTGGCCGTCGATGATGATGCTCGGCCCGACGGATGCAGAATCTGTCCATACCGAGCAATCGATGAAATGGAAATTGAAACGCAAAACAAATGATGAATTGCGCCAACAGTTTGTTGATCAAACCGTGCCGCAGGCCGATATACTTGGTTTGACGATTCCAGATCCAAGTCTGAAATGGAACGAAGCGACTGGTCATTATGACTACGGCGATATGGACTGGGACGAATTCTGGCAGGTAGTCAAAGGCCACGGCCCATGTAACAAGGCGCGTATGGAAGCGCGGCGCAACGCCTGGGACAATGGCAAATGGGTGCGTGACGCCGCAATGGCTTATGCAGAAAAACAGTCGGCTGAGGTAATTTAAAATTTAAAATTCAAAATTTATAATAATGAATAACTGGCCACTTTGGGAAGTATTCGTCCGCTCAAAAAACGGGCTCGAACATCGTCATTGCGGAAGCTTGCACGCAAGTGATGCAACCATGGCACTTGAAAATGCCCGCGACGTCTATACCAGAAGAATGGAAGGCGTCAGCATTTGGGTTGTGCCTTCGTCGGCTATTACAGCGTCGAATCCTGAAAACAACGGAGAATTTTTTGAACCGGCGAAAGACAAGGCTTATCGTCACCCGACATTTTATGAATTGCCGGAGGAATTGAAACATATGTAAAACGTCCTAACGTCCAAGGTCAAACGTCCAACGAGTTAGTTGCGTTTCGTTTGACGTTTGACGTTCGACATTCGACAAAAAAATATGAACAATCTCGTCCAATACATCTACGGCATCGCAGACAACGCACTTATCTTAGGTCAACGCCTGGGTGAGCTTTGCGGCCATGGCCCGAATCTCGAAACCGATATCGCAATGACCAATATCGCGCTTGATCTTTTCGGGCAGACGCGCAGTTATTATCAGTACGCGGCCAAACAGCTTGGCGGCGATGCGACAGAAGATACGATTGCGTTTTTACGAAATGAGCGCGAGTACAAAAACGTGCTTTTGGTTGAACAGCCGAACATCGATTTTGCTTATTCAATCGTACGCCAGTTCCTGTTCGATGAATTCCATTTGCTGCTTTTGAACGGATTACAGCACAGCAAAGATGATACATTGGCGGCAATCGCCAAAAAATCAATCAAAGAAGTCGCTTATCACAAACGCTTTTCGTCTGACTGGATCAAACGTTTAGGCGACGGCACCGACGAAAGCCGCAAACGCGTCCAAAACGCAATTGACGATTTGTGGACCTTCACCGATGAACTTTTCCATTTGACCGACACCGACAGCGCAATGGTTGGTGAAGGCATTGGCGTTGATGTAAAACAGCTCAAAGGAATTTTCATCGATAATGTCAAAAAGATTTTAGACGAGGCGACCCTTGAGATTCCCGAAATGAAATATTTTCAAAAGGGAGGCAAAAATGGTGTCCACACCGAGCATATGGGATATTTGCTCGCTGATATGCAGTTTATGCAGCGGACGTATCCGAATATGAATTGGTAGGGTAAACCTTTGGGGTTTTCAAAACCCCAAAGGTTTCTCAAAAAGCAAAAAAATGAATACGGTAAAACCACACATAAACACAAATCTCGCTGAAATTCTCGCATCGGTTTCCGATCCCGAAATTCCGGTCTTGTCGATTATGGATATGGGTGTTGTCCGTCGCGCCGAAATGGTAAATGGCGTCGCCGAAATTGCAATCACCCCAACGTATTCGGGCTGCCCGGCAATGGACGTCATCGGTGACGACATCAAAAAGGCGCTCAGCGAGAAAGGCATCGACGCCAAAGTAGAATTGGTTTTATCGCCTGCCTGGACAACCGACTGGATTACGCCAAAAGGACGCATGGCGCTTGAAGCATACGGCATTGCTGCACCGCTCGATGAGCCGGGTGATAAGATGGCTTTGCTCGGCAATGCTAAAATCGTCAAATGTCCGCAATGCGGTTCAACCAATACGCGGCTGGTCAGCCAATTTGCTTCTACAGCGTGCAAAGCCATGTTCCAATGCAATGACTGTCAGGAGCCGTTTGATTATTTTAAATGCCTGAAGTAAATTGATAAATGACAATTAAAAATACGGTTAGTGGAAACAATCGAGCCTCTAACCACTAGTAACCAACAAATGGATCCAATTGTACTAAAAATCGAAAACAGCATCGGCTACATCACGCTGAACCGGCCCGATGTCTTCAACAGCTTCAACCATGACATGCGCATCCAAATACATGCGGCGCTCGATCAATGCGCTAACGATGCCAATGTTCGCGTAATCGTCATCAAAGGTGAAGGCAAGGCATTTTGTGCCGGGCAGGACCTGAAAGAAGTCACAACGCCCGAAACGATGCCGGGTTTTGATAAAATTCTCGACGAAGGCTACAACCCGATCATCAAACGCATCCGCACAATTCCCAAGCCTATAGTCGCTGCCGTAAATGGCGTGGCGGCTGGTGCGGGCGCCAATATCGCCCTGGCGTGTGACATTGTCGTGGCAAATGAAAGCGCATCGTTTATTCAGGCATTCAGTAAAATCGGGCTTGTGCCTGACAGCGCCGGAACATTCTTTTTGCCGCGCCTGATCGGTTTCCAGAAAGCATCGGCGTTGATGATGCTTGGCGACAAAGTAGGTGCGAAGGAAGCTTTCGAAATCGGCATGATCTATAAGTTTTATCCGGTTGCTTTGTTTGAGGAAGAAGTCGAAAAACTCGCGGTGACATTATCGAAAATGCCGACGCACGCCATCGCGCTGACCAAGAAATTGCTCAACAAATCAATGGTCAACGACCTTCAGCAGCAGTTGGAGATGGAATCCGACCTGCAGATTGAAGCCAGCGATTCATATGATTATAACGAAGGTGTGAACGCCTTCATTGAGAAGCGTCAACCGGAATTTAAAGGGAAATAAGTCGAAAGTCAAAAGTAGAAGGACAATAGAGTTTAATAAATTAATGAATATAGCTATAATAGGAAGCGGAACAATGGGCAGCGGCATTGCGCAGGTTGCGGCGACGGCGGGTTGTAGGGTGAAAATCTACGACAGCAATGCTGACACTTTGTCTCGCAGCCAGTCGTCGCTTGAAAATACGCTGATCAAACTCGTCGAAAAAGGCAAAATCGATTCGGCCGAAAAACAAAGGATTTCGGGCGCTATTTCATATGTGTCAGCGCTTGAGGAATTATTCGATTCCGATCTTGTGATTGAAGCCATCGTCGAAAACCTGGACATCAAGAAAAAGCTGTTTTCAGACCTTGAAGAAATCGTCAGACAGGACGCAATTTTGGCCTCCAATACGTCATCGCTGTCAATCGCTTCGATCGCATCGGCATGTAAGAACGCAGGTCGCGTCATCGGTATCCACTTCTTTAATCCGGCGCCGCTGATGCAGCTCGTTGAAGTGATTCCTGCCGTCCAAACAGATAAGAGCATTTTAGATAAGACAGCCGAAACCATCGCCGGCTGGCAGAAAACCGTCGCCGTTGCCAAAGATACGCCGGGTTTTATCGTCAACCGTGTCGCGCGTCCGTTTTATGGCGAAGCGCTGCGAGTTTACGAGGAAGGAATCGCCGATTTTGCCACGATTGATTGGGCAATGAAAGCGTTTGGCGGTTTTCGGATGGGACCGTTCGAGCTGATGGATTTCATCGGCCACGATGTCAATTATACCGTAACCGAAACCGTGTTCGCCGCGTTTTATTTCGACCCGCGCTACAAGCCTTCGTTTACGCAAAAGCGATTGGTCGAAGCCGGATTTTTAGGAAGGAAAACCGGCCGCGGATTTTACGATTATTCCGTCGATATGCCAAAGCCGACCGAAGACGAATTGCCAGGAAAGCAGATTTTCAATCGCATATTGGCAATGCTCATCAACGAAGCCGCCGATGCATTGCATTTGAACGTAGCTTCGGCCAAAGACATCGACAATGCAATGACCAAAGGCGTCAATTACCCAAAAGGACTTTTGGCCTGGGCCGACGAAATCGGCATCCAAAAATGCGTCGATACACTCGATCAATTGTATGATGAATATCACGAAGACCGCTATCGTTGCAGTGTTTTGCTCAGAAAAATGGCGCGTGAAAACAAAACGTTCTTCTCATGACGCCGCGCGATATCGTCAATAAAATGTTTGACAACGACGCCTTTAGCCAATGGCTCGGCATTTCGGTCGATGAGGTTTCGGCAGGAAAAAGCGTTTTGTCGATGACCGTACGCGATGAAATGGCCAACGGATTCGGGATTGCGCACGGTTCGATTACCTACGCATTGGCCGATAGCGCGCTCGCTTTTGCGTCGAATTCGCACGGACGGCAGTCGGTCAGCATCGATACGTCGATCAACCACATTGAAGCACTGAAGGCCGGCGATAGGATTGTGGCCGTCGCAACTGAAAATGCATTGAAGAACAAATTCGGTTTTTATACCGTCGAAATAAAAAAAGAAGATAAAACGGTCGCGCTGTTCAAAGGAACGGTTTACAGAAGCGACAAACAATGGTAAAACACATGAAAAAACTAATATTGGCGGCATGCCTTTTTGCAACGATTTACTGTCCGGCACAAGACCAGAATTCAAAAAATGAATCTGCTGCCGCGAAACTTGAAATGGCGATGAACGCCAAAATCGCAATGGACATCGACCAAACCATCTACACGATGAATCAAGGCAATACTTACATAAATGCAGACCAGACCGCGGGTATCGTCGCCATGGTTGCGCCAAAATCCTATGCCGAAATGAAATCGTCGCTTAAAGATGGCAAAGCCGGCGACATGGAAATCACGGACCGGGGCGAAACGACCCTTGGCGGCAAAAATGTGCTTTTTATGAAAGGCACGAAAAAGCAGGACGACCAGGATTTCAC
>JAEWLD010000030.1 GCA_023393485.1 Bacteroidota bacterium | reverse complement strand
CTGATAAACAGCGCCCATGGAATCGTAGTCATTTCGTGGTGGAAATGGACGTGGCCGTGCTCTGCGCCTTTCGAGAAAAATTCAAGCACGATCTGGAACAAAATCCCGCCCATGATGTAAAGCCCGATCGAGTGGTTGTGGCCTTCGTACACTTCCGGAAGCAAATGCATAACGGTCAAAGACAACAGGAACGAACCGCTGAATGACAGCAGCAATTTGAGCTTTGATTTGCCCGCCGGCTGCAGGAAAAACGCGAAGCCGTAGCCTGAGATGACCGCAAAAAGTGGCACGAGGTACTTTATCATTTGAATATCATGATCAAACGTTCGGAGTCTTTTGCGCTGTATTTGCGGAGTTTGTAATCGCCAAAGACATCGAGCAGGTGAATGCCCGATTGTTCCATCATCGATTCAAAATCCTGAAGCCTCAACGCCTGGACTTTCTCAGTGAAATGGTACTGGCAGCCATCGGCCTCAAAATCGATTTCCTTGTAGATGTGGTTCCCGACGTAAAACCTTTTGATGTGAAAGTCGATGCCATCTACGGTTTTGGTTTCATTTGCGACCAGATTGCTGACGACCTGCTCGACGTTCATGAAATCGATTACGCCAAAGCCGTATTCGCTAAGACTGTCGCGGATCGCAACCAAAGTTTTTAGATTGTCGGCGTGGTTTTCAAAATAACCGAAACTCGTAAAAAGATTGAATACGGCGTCAAACTGCTGCCCGGCAAACCGCTCGCGCATGTCGTGGACACGGAAATGAAGGGTTTCATTCTCGTACGCTTTGGCTTCGGCAATTGAATTTTCAGACAAGTCGGCACCGGTAACATCAAACCCAAGCTGATTCAAATACACGGAATGCCTGCCTTTTCCGCAGGCAAGGTCAAGTATTTTGGCGTTTTCGGGCAAATTCAGGTAATTCGTGATGTTGTCCATGAACAGTTGCGCCTCTTCATGATCGCGGTCTTTGTATAAAATATGGTAGTACGGCGTATCGAACCACGAGGCGTACCAGTTTGAGCAATTTTTCCCTTTCAGATTGTCGGACATTTATTTGGTTTGAAACTGTTCCAACCGCAAATTTAGCGTATTTTTGCACGGTTTACTTGGTTTTACGATGGAAAATAATTTCAGGATGGTCGCCAAAACCTTTTTTGGCTTCGAGGAAATACTGGCAAAAGAACTGATGCAGCTCGGGGCGATGGACGTTGTTCAGGGTACGCGCGTAGTCACTTTCAAAGGCGATAAGGGTTTTATGTACAAAGCCAACATCGCACTGCGTACGGCGCTTAAGATTCTTAAACCGATTCACGGTTTCCGGGCGATAAACGACGATGCCCTGTACCGCGGCGTCAATGCCATTGACTGGTCGCAGTATTTGACCTCGGGAAATACATTCGTGATTGATGCGACCGTGCATTCGGATCATTTCCGTCATTCGCAGTTTGTTGCGCAAAAAGCCAAGGACGCCATCGTCGATCAATTCCGCAAACAGACCGGAATGCGTCCGAGCATTGATAAAGAGCATCCCGATTTGCGGATCAACATCCATATCGATCGCGAAAATGTAACTGTTTCACTCGATACATCGGGCGCGTCCTTGCACCATCGCGGTTATCGTACCGCAACCAATATTGCGCCGATCAACGAAGTCCTGGCCGCCGGAATGCTTCTGCTCTCGGGCTGGAACGGGCAGGGTGATTTTCTCGACCCGATGTGCGGCAGCGGGACAATCCTGGCCGAAGCAGCGATGATTGCCTGTAACATTCCGGCCAACATCAACCGCAAAGAGTTCGCTTTTGAGAAATGGAATGACTGGGACAACGATTTGTTCGAGGTCGTCACTAATTCACTTTTAAAGCGTGTCCGCGAATTCAATTATACGATAACCGGTTATGACAAAGCGCCGTCGGCCGTTGCCAAGGCCAAGGACAATATCCGAAACGCAAACCTCGAGGATTATGTGACGATCGCCGAAAAGAATTTTTTCGATACCGCAAAAGAAACGCGCGGCCCGCTCCATATGCTGTTCAATCCGCCGTATGGCGAACGGCTTGACATCCAGCTCGAACGTTTTTATCGCGAAATCGGCGATACGCTCAAGCAAAGTTATCCGGGAACCGAAGCCTGGTTTATCACCGCAAATCTGGAAGCGCTGAAATACGTCGGACTCAAACCCTCGCGCAAGATCAAGCTTTTTAATGGAAGTCTTGAGGCGCGGTTGGTGAAATATGAAATGTACGAAGGAAGTAAAAGGGCGAAATTTCAGGAGTAACCGTCGAAAGGCGACCCGAGCCCGCAGGGCGAATCGTACGGAGCGCAGCTAAAAGTCGAAAGTCGAAAGACGAAAGTCGAACGTTGAAAGATTAGGGTAAACACGAACATCTAAACCACTTGCCGCTATGAACTTACAAACCAAATCATTATTCTACCAATTCCTCAGTTTCGCGGTGATATTCGCGCTGGTCAGATACTTTGCCTTACCATACACCGGACTTTCCGGCATTTGGCTGCCGATCACCGCGTTTGTCATCACCACTTTGCTTTGCCCGGTTTTTAAAGCGGTCAGAACGCCACAGGGCGAAAAGCTCTTCGTGAAATGGATTTTCCTTGGCGGCCTAAAAGAAATCAAGTAGCTTTTCCAACGACGATAAAAAGGTAATCGCCGTCCTGGTTTTGATATTTTGCACGGACGGTTTCAAAAATGCCGTCAGTCAGATCTTTCTGTAACTGAGCCAAGCCTGCCTTTACTTCATCGGCGTTTGACAGCGAGACGAACGAAGAAATCCCGTTTTGGATCTGTGTGTCAAAATACAGCGACGGGTTATTTTTTCCGATGTAAAGAAAACCGTCCTGCAAGTCGTCCCTGACAAAATATTTTTCGACCGTCAGTATTTCCAGCCCGGCTTTTAGCGCGGCGTTTTCAACACTGGCAACAGATGGCATCTCAGCAATCGACGCTGCCAGCATTTGCGGGAAATAATGGTTGAGCCAATAACCGTTCATCTGCCGTGGCGAGGAAGTGAACAAAACGATCCGGCCGCCTGATCTGAGCGTCCGCCTGATTTCCGCAAAAGCCTTTTCAAGATCGCTCCAATGATGAATCGTGAGGGTGCCGATCGCGCCATCGAACGATTTATCCTGAAACGGCAAATCTTCGGCGCTGGCGCAAACCCATTTGATGTCCGGTTTCTTTGCCCGTGCTGTTGAAAGCATTTTTTCAGACGGATCGATTCCGGTAAAATCAAATCCTTTTTCAGCCAAAGCGACGGTATAATTGCCCGTGCCGCAGCCTATGTCGACGTATTTTTTGCCGGCTTCGGGAATGAGCAAGTCGCAAAGCCGTCCAGCCAAATACGGATCGGCGCGACGCGTTGTGTTGTAACCCTGGCCGATGCTGTCGTATTTCTGCATTTATTTTTTATCGGTTGATTTCGCCGCAGGTTTGACTTGCTTTTTGTATATCGGGATAAAATATGAAATCGAATAGTTCCAGCCCGCGCTGAAGTCGCCATTGTAAGTGCGGCCGTAACCCGGAATGTACAGGTTGTCAAAATTCTCGGGTTTTTTATTGCTGACCATGCGGTAAAGCCTCAAACTGAATCCAGCGTAGAAATTGTTGAAGAGCTCAACTTTCACCGCGGCGACCGCTTCGAGCCAACTCGCTGAAAGTCCGTCCCATTCCTGGCCCGAAATCACCAGAGGATTTTCGTTGAAAAACGGGTTCGGATTATAAATTTCATAGCTCAGCAATTCCTGTGAAAAAGCACTTACGCTGTACCGAAGCCCGATCGTGATCTGGTTTTCCATATCGAGCCAGTTTTCATAGGTATTGTAATCAAAACCCACTTTAAAATACGTGCCTTTGGTTTTGAAGTCGAGTTGGTCGTCGTCGGTGGTTTTGTTTTCGTTTCCGATTTCCCCGGCAAGCCAGAATTTCTTGGTCAAACGGTAATCGCCTACGAGTTCAAGCCCTTTGTACCTGTCTTGGTAAAACGAACGCGCAAGTTTTGACAAATCGACCCCGACGCGAAGCCCGTAACGATCTGTTTTTATGGCGGTCGTATCGGTTTTTTTATCCAGATTTCGGCCTGAATCTGCCCGGTTGCGCGGAATGGCAAACCGCACCGAATCATTGTCGGCTTTTGGTTTTTCTTCCTGTGCCCAAACTGAAACACACAGCAAAAGGCTAATACAAAACGCTGATATGTACTTCATTTTCATTTTGGATATCGGGTTGTTCCACCGAGACATTGTTCATCCATGGGCTGTCTGCACCATTGTCCTGAACAAATGGCGTGTCGGGATCGAGCAGGAAAACGGTTTTGTAGCCGCAGGCGCGTGAAACAAAAATGTCGTCGCGGGTATAGTTGAATGTTATCGTATCGGTATTGTCAAAAGCTGCCTCGTTGCTGTTGATCGTGAAGGCGTAAGTAGTTTGGTCGGCCAGGATTTGCAGCGGTAGTTGGATTTTGCTTACGTTGGTGAAAATCGCCAAGGTGTCCTGGCCGCTGTTACTGGTGACAAGTAAGCTGTTGACGTTTTTTGCTATGGTCGGGGTGTCGATGTTGTAAAATTGCATGATCAGTCGCGGCGTGGTTGGCGTGCCTTCGCTGCAGATGTCGTCCTTTTCGCAGTTCCAGCTAAAGAATCCGGTCAGCACAACGACAACAACCAATAGTGTTCTTTTCATAAAAGCCCGATTATTTGCGTTTTTCCAAAAGTACGACATTTTCAACGTGATGCGTTTGCGGAAACATATCGACAGGACGAACCCGTGTCACTTTGTATTTTTCATCGAGCAAAGCCAGATCGCGAGCCTGTGTCGCCGAATTGCAACTGACATAAACGATTTTCTCAGGCGCCATTTTCAACAATTGGTCAACCACGTCTTTGTGCATGCCGTCCCGCGGCGGATCGGTGATGATGACATCCGGCTGGCCGTGTCTGATCATAAAGGTATCGTTGAAGACAACTTTCATGTCGCCCACGAAAAACTCGCAATTGGTGATATTGTTGCGTTTGGCGTTTTCCCTGGCGTCGGCAATGGCTTCGGGAACGGCCTCAACGCCGACGACTTTTTTGGCGTTGCGCGATACGAACTGCGCAATGGTTCCGGTTCCGGTATATAAGTCATAGACGATTTCATTTCCGGTCAGTCCGGCAAAATCGCGTGTTATTTTGTAAAGTTCGTACGCCTGGTCCGAATTGGTCTGGTAAAACGATTTGGCATTGATGCTGAATTTCAGCCCTTCCATTTCCTCAAGAATGTAATCGCGGCCACTGTAAAGCAAAATCGTCTGGTCATACAATGTGTCATTGGCTTTTTGGTTGATGACGTATTGCAGCGACGTGATCTCAGGAAAACGTCCGACCAGGAAATCCAGAAGCAGATTGCGTTTTTCGGCATCGTCCTCAAAAAACTGGATCACGACCATGATTTCACCTGTCGATGCTGTGCGGATCATCAGCGTACGCAAAAGCCCTTCATGATTTCTCGGGTTGAAAAATGATAGATTATTGGCGTTGGCAAACGCGCGGATTTCATTCCGGATCGCATTCGACGGATCTTCCTGAAGCCAGCATTTTTTGATGTCGAGGATTTTGTCCCACATTTTTGGGATATGGAAACCGAGTGCGTTGCGATTTTCGAGTTGCTCGTCGCTTCTGATCTCATCTTCGGTCAGCCAACGGCTGTCTGAAAACGAAAATTCCATTTTGTTGCGATAGAAGTATTGTTTTTCGGAACCCAAAATAGGCTCAAACTCCGGAAGATCGATTTTGCCGATTCGCTTTAAGTGGTTAAAAACTTCGTTATTTTTATAAAAAAGCTGCTGCGAATACTGCATGTTCTGCCATTTGCATCCACCGCAAACGCCAAAATGGATGCAGACCGGTGTGGTTCGATGCCCGGAATATTCGTGGATCTTGATGGCTTTGCCTTCGTAGTAGGCTTTGCGTTTTCTGAAGGTTTGGATGTCGGCCACATCGCCGGGAACTACGTTCGGGACAAAGATGACTTTGCCGTCGGGCGCTTTGGCCACCGATACGCCTTTGGCGCCGGCATCGAGGATTGTAATGTTTGTGAAAACCGCTTTATCGGTATTTTTTCTTCCCATGGCGCGAAGGTAGGGAAGAATGGGGAAAGTCGAAAGTCATTAAGTCGTAAAGTCGTAAAGTCGAAAGTCGTAAAGTCAAAAGTCGTAAAGTCGAAAGTCGAAAATCGTAAAGTCGACGCGAGCCAGCAGGGCGAACTGTACGGAGCGCAGCGAAGTAAAAGTCAAAGGTCAAAAGTCAAAAGGAGTATTTTAGTAACAATCGTCTTTCGACGTTCGGCAAAAAACATTAAATTTCAACCATGAAGACACATCTGGCATTATTGCGCGGAATCAACGTCAGCGGGCATAAGCTGATAAAAATGGAAGAATTGCGCAAGCTGCTTGGATCGGCTGGTTTTAAAAACGTCTCGACGTATATCCAAAGCGGGAATGTGTTTGTCGACGCCGGGGAAAAGTCATCCGTTACGGTCGGCGAGAAAATCAAAAGCATCATTAAGGAAAAATACGGCTGGGACGTTGGCGTTGTGGTTCTGGATCTGCCATATCTGCAAAACACCGTCAAAGACAATCCATTTTTAAAAGAGCCTGAAATTGACCTGAAACAGGTTTATGTTGCTTTCCTCTCAGAGGAGCCGAAACCTGAAAATATTGAAAAATTCAGGGAATTCGACATTCAAAACGACGTTGCGATAATCGATGGCAAGGTGATGTATCTCAAATATTTCCACGGTGCCGGAAACACAAAACTGACAAACGCGCTGATCGAGAGCAAACTCAAAGTCGTGGCTACGAGCCGAAACTGGAATACGACGTTGAAATTGCTTGGGATGTTCCTGGATAGAAATCGAAGTTGAACGGACTGTACTTTGCTCGGGTGTTATTTTATGATGAGATGCGGTTTTTCCGTACAACCTGTCGGATAAAATTTGTAACTTACCTTCAGGGAAGGGGCGAGTGTTTCCCTTACCGAAAGCTCATGAAATGCCATTACGGGAAAGCCGTAAACTTTCTTAAAAATAACCATTAAATACTGACATATGAAAAGAAACGCCACAGCGGTCTGGCAAGGATCGCTCAAAGAAGGAAAAGGGAACATCACTACCCAAAGCAAAACCCTCGAAAACACACAATATTCGTTCAAGGCGCGTTTTGAGGAAGGCACAGGCACGAATCCCGAGGAATTGGTTGCCGCGGCACATGCAGGTTGTTTTACGATGCAATTGTCTGCTTTTATTGGCGAAGCCGGCCACGAAATCGAGAAACTTGAAACAGTTTGTACGATTGATTTCCAAAACGGTACGATTGTCGGCGCGCATTTGTCAGTGACCGGAAAGGTGGCCGGAATCTCAAATGACTCGTTTCAAGAGTTGGTCACAAAAGCAGAAAAGCAGTGCCCGATATCGAGACTGCTTAACACTGAGATAACTTCTGAAGAGGTTTTGCTTTAGTAATGGATATTGAAAGTACCCTGCTCGATATCGACGATATTGAACGGCTCTTCATCTGCCTGGACCTGGCCGGCAAATGTACCGACTAGCCTGTGG
>JAEWLD010000028.1 GCA_023393485.1 Bacteroidota bacterium | reverse complement strand
GATCTGAACGCCATCGTCCACAACCCATCCGAAAGGGCGGAAGTACTCGCCGATCTTGAAGATTTTATCACGCAATTGCAGTCGCGCGGGGTTACGCCGATTCTTTTTACGCCGCCATGTTATCCCGAACTGACGGCTCAATTTGATTCCGAAGTCACGCGTCAAAACCAGATCGACATCGGCCGTCTGACTAAAAAGTACAACATCGAATATTGGGATTATCTCAACTTTCCGCTTCCCGAAACCGCGTTTTTCAACTCAGATCACCTCAATTATGAAGGTGCGACGATTTTCTCAAAAGCTTTGAACGCCCGATTGAACCGGGTTTCAAAAATTTAATTTATTAAAAATCCGTCCCGAACTGTGGTCGCGCAAAGCGCCTGTCACACTCGCCAAAACATTGATTTCGCCACGTAATTTCAATACGCCAAGCAACGCGAAAATCAACGCTTCCTTAAATTCGAGAATTTTTTTTGACGGAATGACGATATCGGTTTCGGGCAAATGAGACCGGATCCGTTCAATCAAAAAGTCATTGTACGCACCGCCGCCGGTGACGAGCATTTTGCCGGTTTTGGTCGGAAGCGCTGCGGCAATCTGGATGGCGACGTGCTGGCAAAAAGTCCGCAGAATATTTTCAATCGGAATGTCAAAACCCTCAATGAGCGGCAAAACGGTTTCTTTTACGAACTCAAAACCGAGCGATTTCGGCCAATTTTGATCGTAAAAAGCAATCGCATTCAACGCCGAAAGTAGATCATGGTCAACTTGTCCGCTGCGCGCGATTGCGCCTTTGTCGTCATAATCGAGGCCTAACAAATCGGCATAGAAATTTAAGACGGTATTGACCGGGCAAATGTCAAATGCGATGCGCCCCGCGTCTGTTTCAAAGGATACGTTTGAAAACCCGCCGAGATTCAGGCAGAAATCGTAATCGGGAAAAAGCATCCGGTCGCCAATCGGGACCAGCGGCGCGCCCTGACCGCCGAGCGCAACATCATCAACACGGAAATCACAAACAACGGTTTGGCCGACGATTTCGGCAATCTCAGGCAAGTTGCCGATCTGCAAGGTCAATCCGTTTTGGGGTTGGTGTAAAATTGTGTGGCCGTGCGAACAAACAGCGTCGATGCCTTTGATCTTGTGTTTTTCGATAAAGCTTTTGATGATCTTGCCCAGGAGTTGCGTATAGGAGAAGTTTAACTGCTCCAATCCATCCGCTGAGAATGAGACCGCTTGCTTGAGTTTGCCAGGCCAATCATCGGTGTAGGCGACGGTTTCGCATTCAAAAATCTCAAAATGCCATCTGCCTTCAATCAATTTGAAACTGATGTGCGCGAGGTCTATTCCGTCGAGCGACGTGCCCGACATAACGCCGATAACGTTGTAGTTTTCTTGATTCATTTGGTTTGTATCCGAACCAAAAATACTATATTTGGCCCACAATTTTAAAACGAATACTGATGGATTTTAACCTGACCGAAGAGCATTTGATGATACAGCAGGCGGCGCGTGATTTCGCACAAACGGAATTGTTGCCCGGCGTAATTGAACGCGATGAACATTCAAAGTTCCCGGCCGAACAAGTAAAAATGATGGCCGAGCTGGGCTTTTTGGGAATGATGGTCGATCCTAAGTATGGCGGCGCCGGCCTTGACAGCGTTTCGTATGTTTTGGCGATGACCGAAATCGCAAAAGTCGATGCGTCTGCTGCCGTTGTAATGTCAGTCAACAACTCACTGGTTTGCGCCGGCATGGAAAAATACTGCAGCGAAGAACAAAAAATGAAATACCTCGTGCCGCTGGCCAAAGGCGAAGTGATTGGCGCATTTTGTCTTTCTGAGCCTGAAGCCGGCTCCGACGCCACATCGCAAAAGACAACTGCGATTGACAAAGGCGACCACTATCTGTTGAACGGTACCAAAAACTGGATTACCAATGGCGCCACGGCGTCGACCTATCTTGTGATGGCACAGACAGATGTCGAAAAAGGCCACAAAGGAATCAATGCATTCATCGTTGAAAAAGGCTGGCCTGGTTTTGAAATCGGGCCGAAGGAAAAGAAAATGGGAATCCGCGGTTCGGACACGCATTCACTGATGTTCACCGATGTAAAAGTCCCGAAGGAAAACCGCATAGGCGCCGACGGATTCGGGTTTAATTTCGCAATGGCGGTTTTGAATGGCGGCCGTATCGGAATCGCGTCGCAAGCACTCGGAATTGCGACCGGCGCATATGAATTGGCGTTGAAATACTCAAAAGAGCGGAAAGCTTTCGGCAAAGAAATTTCAAAACACCAGGCAATTGCATTCAAATTGGCAGACATGCACGTCAATATCATGGCTGCGAAACTGCTTTGTTTGAAAGCTGCGTTTGAAAAAGACCAAGGGCTTGACATTTCTGAATCTGGCGCGATGGCAAAATTGTACGCTTCACAAGTGGCGATGGACACTACGATTGAAGCCGTTCAAATCCATGGCGGAAACGGCTATGTTGCCGAATATCACGTTGAGCGCATGATGCGCGATGCGAAGATTACGCAGATTTATGAAGGCACGAGCGAGATTCAGAAAATTGTGATTTCGAGGTCGATATTGAAGGACTAGATTTTAGACACGCGACGGGCTTTCAGACACTTCCGTGTTACCGCACTTTACACGCTGCGCTTTGGATTAGATAATTCTTTCCAAGGCGCAGTGTCTTTAGGCACAGCCGTGTCCCAAGCGCTGCGTGTCCAAAAATCAGTATCTTTATCTCATGTACGACGAGCTCAAATACTGGTATCTGCGCGACCACAAATTGTTTCGCACGCTGAGCTACGGCCAGATCAAGCAGCTTTGCATCATCGTCGGGTTTAAAAAGGCCAGGAAAGGCGAAATCATTTATTTCTCTCAATCCGACGTGCCGCGGATTTTCCTGCTCAAGCGCGGCAATATTAAAATCGTTTCGGTCGACGACGATGGAAACGAGACCATCAAGGACATTATCCGCAAAGGCGATTTGTTCGGCGAGCTTGAACTCGAGACCGACAAAGAAGTGAATGAATACGCGAAAGTCCTGACTGACGAAGTTTCGATCTGCAGTTTCCTGATGTCGGATTTTGAAGATTTGCTGCTCAGGAACCCGAACCTTGCATTATCGTATACGAAATTCGTCGGGCTCAGGCTCAAACGCATCCGCAACAATTATCTCAATCTGGTTTCGAAAGACGCCAAAAGCCGCCTGCACAATTTTTTGAGAGACTGGGCTGAAAAAGAAGGTGTCATCTCAGGGAATAGCGCAACGCTTGAGAATTACCTGACACAGGCCGATATCGCCCAAATCATCTGTACATCGCGCCAAACCGCTACGCAAATGCTCAATGAACTCGAAGCCTCGGGCACACTGGTTTACAATCGGAAGGAAATCCTGATTCCGGATTTGTCGCGGCTTTAAATTGCGCGAATTGTCAACCAGCCGACAAACCGAAAAGCCACGTCGGAATAAATTTGCTGAAATCAAAAACCATTTAACATGAAACGTAATGTATTTTTAGCAATCGCGATGTTGTTCGCGTTTTCGGCATCGGCGCAGAATCCGGCAACCCGCGCCGCCAATTTCAATCTGGATGGCAAAGTCGCGATTCAGGGTTATGATCCGGTCGCCTACTTTAAGCAGAAGAAGGCCGTCAAAGGAAACGCGTCGCTGGCCGTATCGCATCAGGGCGTTGTCTATCAGTTTGCCAGTGAGGCAGACAAAGCTGCATTTTTGAAAAATCCATCAGGCTATGAGCCGCAATACGGCGGTTGGTGTGCGTTTGCGATGGGCGATCACGGCGAAAAAGTCGAAGTCGACCCGGAAACTTTTAAGATCGTCGACGGTAAACTGTACCTGTTCTACAACAGGTTTTTGAACAACACGCTCAAAAGCTGGAACAAGGAGGAACCGGCGCTCAAAAAGAAAGCCGATGCCAACTGGGATAAAATCATAAAGTGATGAAAACTAATATTTTATCATGGATTTTAAGAATTGTTTCCGCAGTAATTTTTTTGCAGACATTATTTTTTAAATTTACCGCGAGCGACGAATCGGTCTATATATTTCAAATGCTTGGAATCGAACCCTTTGGCAGGATTGGTTCGGGCATTGCCGAACTCATCGCGTCGATACTTATACTTTTTCCGCGCACTACGATTTACGGCGCGTTGCTCGGAATGGGAATAATGGCTGGCGCAATCGTTTCGCATCTTTTTGTACTCGGAATCGAAGTCAGGAACGACGGCGGACTGCTTTTCGGGTTGGCGCTTGTGGCATTTGCCTGCTGCGCCGTTTTGGCCTATTTGAACAAACGGGAAATTCCGTTTTTAAAATTGACGTGACATGCTTTTAACATCGGTCAATAATAGTCTTGATGAACTTGTGGGATTGCTCGGCCAGCTTTCCGATGCGCGGTATGCCGAGCCATGCGCGGCGCTCAGTAATGCGACCATCGGCCAGCATACGCGGCACGTGGTTGAAATGTTCCAGTGCATGCTCAACAATTACGATTCGGGCGTGATCAATTACGACAATCGCCAGCGCAGTCCGGCAATGCAGTCCAACACCGCTTTTGCGATCCTGGCGATCAAGAGCATCGCCGCCGCGATTGACCGGCCCAACAAGAAATTGCGGTTGGAGCAAGTCATCGGTGGTGATGAAATCTCAATCGAAAGCAATTATAGACGTGAATTATTGTATAATCTTGAACATTGCATCCATCACCAGGCGCTGATAAAAGTGGCCTTGCTTGAGTGCGAAAATGTGGCGGTCGATGCGAATTTCGGCGTGGCGCCTTCAACGATCGAATATAGAAAACAATGTGCACAGTAACTTTTGTCAAATCAGGCAATAAAACCATCATCACGTCAAACCGCGACGAACAGGTTTTGCGTCAGGCAGTCGAGCCGCGCAATCATCTGATCAATGACAAAATCGTAGTATTTCCGAAAGATCCGCAGGCCGGCGGCACATGGTACGCGATTGACGAACATGCAAACGTCTTGGTTTTGCTCAATGGCGCGGCCGAAAAACACGTTTGGAATCCGCCGTATCGCAAAAGCCGCGGGCTTATCGTGCTCGACATCATCAGTGCGAAATTGCCCTCGCAGATGTGGAATGATATTGATTTGACCGATATCGAACCGTTTACGCTGGTACTTTATGAAGCCGGAAAATTGTTTCAGCTCAGATGGGACGGCGCACAAAAAAATGCGGTTTTGCCCGATGCGAGCGCCAATCATATCTGGTCTTCAACGAGTTTGTATCCGAAGGAAATACGAGAAAAAAGGGAGAAATGGTTTGCCAATTTCATGCGGTTCAACCAACATCCGTCGGGCAAGGACATGTATCATTTTCATCATTACACCGAGTCCGGCGATACAGAAAACGGGCTGGTCATCAACCGCAATAATTTCCTTAAAACGCTGAGCATCACCCAAACCGTCATCCATGACACAAAGGTCAAAATGAATTACCACGATTTGACCGGGCACAAAGATTACGTCCACTCGTTCGAGATCGTATGAAGCTTTTTTGGCATCGATTGACACACTGGGAATATTGGCCGTTTTTCCCGATTTATTTTCCGGTGATTTTGCAATGGATGTATTTTTCACTCCGGGCGCGGTCAATTTTCTTTTTCAATGCGTCGAACCCGACGATCAAAAACGGCGGTTTCATGGCCGAAAGCAAAATGCAGATCTACGACATGATTCCAACGGATTATTATCCAAAAACCGAATTGGTCAAACAGGACATTCCATTTCCCGATGTCATCATCCAACTTCAAAAATCGGGCATTCGCTTTCCGCTGATTTGCAAACCCGACATCGGGCTTCGTGGTTCAGGTGTGAGGAAAATCAATGATTTGCACGCACTCGAAGCGTATCATTCCAAGGCGCATTTCGATTTTCTGATTCAGG
>JAEWLD010000024.1 GCA_023393485.1 Bacteroidota bacterium | reverse complement strand
GATCTGAACGGCAACACCGACAACGATGTCGCGTATCGTTTCAACGACATTTTTCTTGGGCTGCATTACAAGTTCATCACGGGCAAATTCACGTTCAATCCGGGTTTTAGCGTCCATGAGTACCAGGCGTTTAACGACCAAACCGGCGCGAAGACCGAAAATAATTTCGCCCGGATTTTACCCGATGTGTACGCGTTGTATCAAATCAAGAAATCATCGTCACTGACCTATAATTTCGCTTATACCACAGATTTCACGGATGTCAACCGTTTTGCCGAAGGCTATACTTTTTCTGATTACAACTCGCTTTATCGCGGCAACCGCAATCTTGAAAATGCGTTGATGCAGGTGCATTCGCTTCGGTATTTCAACTTCAATATGTTTAATTTTACAAACATTTTTGCGAATATCAATTATACGCGAAAAACCAATGCGGTCAAATCGCGGACGTTTTTTGAAGGCAATAACCAAGTGTCGTCGGCTGAGAACATCGGGTCGAATTTCGCCGATGAAACCTTGTCCGGAAGCGCTAACTACGGCCGTTCGTTTTTAAAATATTACAAGGCGTCAATCGGGTTCAACCTCAACTGGTCAAAATACAACAATATTTTGCAGGCCGCGCAGAACGCGATTGGCCGTGTGGAATCGACGGAATCGTTTACACAGAATTACAAGGCGGATTTTTCAACAAATTTCAACAAAATTCCGAACATCGGGCTTGGTTACGGCATTTCGGTAAATGATTACAATGACACGAATTTTTATACCGAGACGCCGTCTGTCACACTTGACTATTTTTTCTGGAATGCGTTTGCACTCAACGCCGAATATGAGTTTTACCATTACCGCAGTGACGACGACGATTTCCCTGTAGACAATGAATATGATTTTTTAAGCGCCAGCCTGATATACCAAAAAAAAGACAGCCATTGGGAATGGAAACTCAGCGGCACGAATTTATTCAACACGACTTCCTTGAATGATGACAACTTTAGTCAGTTTAGGACGAGTTCTTCGCGGTATCTGGTGCAACCGAGGTATTTGATTTTTTCGGTCAAGTACAATTTGTAGGAGCCAACTCGCCGGCCGCTATATTTTTTGCGGCCGCAGCGCAGCGGAGGCCGTAAAAAGATTGCAGCGAATAGTCGGACTCGATGCCGTAGGCCGAACTGGCGTAAGCAAACAGCTCCAAAAAATAAAAAAAAGGCCTATGCAAAAAACACAGGCCCAAGGTTAGGTTAGTTACCCTTACAAGCCAAACGCGGCTTTTACCTTATCGACAAAATCGAGTTTCTCCCATGTGAATAAATCGACTGTCACCGTCTTGTGATCGCCTGTTGGCGAATAAAAGATTTTGGTGACCGTTTCAGGTTTGCGTCCCATGTGGCCATAAGCCGCGGTTTCACTGTAAATAGGGTTTCTCAATTTTAAACGTTGTTCGATGAAATACGGGCGCATGTCAAAAATCTCTTCGACTTTTTTCGCGATTTCCCCGTTGGTCATATTGACCTTTGAAGTGCCATAGGTTTCGACGAAGATTCCCATTGGCTTTGCGACCCCGATCGCATACGAAACCTGAACGAGGATTTCGTCGGCTACGCCTGCGGCAACGAGGTTTTTCGCGATGTGACGCGTCGCATAAGCGGCTGAACGGTCAACTTTACTCGGATCTTTGCCCGAGAATGCGCCGCCGCCATGTGCGCCTTTCCCGCCGTAGGTGTCAACGATGATCTTACGTCCTGTCAAACCGGTGTCTCCATGCGGTCCGCCAATGACGAATTTGCCCGTCGGGTTGATGTGGTAATCGATATTGTCATTGAACAAATGTGCGTATTGCGGATATTTCTTGATGATTCGCGGAATCAAAATATTGATGATATCGCTTTTGATTTTGGCAAGCATGGTCGCTTCTTGGTCAAAGTCATCGTGTTGGGTCGAGATCACGATGGCGTCAATGCGTACAGGCTTGTTGTTGTCATCGTATTCGAGCGTCACCTGTGATTTTGCATCTGGACGCAGATACTTGATTTCGTTGTTTTCGCGGCGCATCGCAGCCAACTCCTGCAATAATTTGTGAGACAGGTCAAGTGCAAGCGGCATGTAATCTTCGGTCTCGTTGGTCGCATAGCCGAACATCATGCCCTGGTCACCGGCGCCTTGTTCTTCTTTGCTCGCGCGGTCAACGCCCTGGTTGATGTCTGACGATTGTTCGTGGATGGCCGATAAGACACCGCATGAATTTGCCTCGAACATGTATTCGCTTTTGGTATAGCCGATACGTTCGATCACTTCGCGCGCAATATGCTGTACGTCAAGATAGGTTTTGGATTTAACTTCACCGGCCAAAATGACCTGGCCAGTTGTAACGAGCGTTTCGCAAGCTACTTTTGACTCGGGGTCAAACGCCAAAAAGTTGTCGATCAACGCGTCTGAAATTTGGTCAGCGACTTTGTCAGGATGCCCTTCGCTCACTGACTCCGAGGTAAATAAATAAGCCATAATTTTCTTAAAATTATCCCGGAAGTGGCAGGAAAAGCTGATGAAGTAAGCCTGCTTTAGCATTTTTCGAAGCCCTGCGGCGTCGGAGGTTGCAATCAGTCAAATCTGTCCTCCCGGATGTTCGGTTGCAAAGTTAGGAAACGAATTTGATTTTCAAAATAAAACTTATAAGCGACCTCTTCATGGAAGTTTTTTTGAAAAAAACGGCCTCTTGGCTAAGCGCACTGGTATTTCTGACGGCTAAAGCATTCGGGACTGCGCCAACGTTATCGTGGATTTTTTTTTGCCTAACGGTTGCAAATTCAAAAACCAATCGCGTACTTTGCACTGTTCATTCACATTTTGTATCAGAACCAGCACAGGCTTTCCAATCCGAACAGAAACCTGTACTGATTCTTTGTTATCACGAAAGGCCGAGGGATTAGACCCGCTGACGCCTTAGCAACCCTTTACTTTTAAAGAAGGTGCTAAATTCTACCGGTTTTGCCGGACAGATAACTCGAGTATTTTCCTCGGCTTTTTTATAACAAATTTTTTTTTTGAACGCGGCCTATCGTAATGATAGTTGGTCCGCCAGGCTGTCATGTTAAACCTTGCAGGTTTTCAAAACCTGCAAGGTTTGAAGGATATCACACGGCTTCGTAAAAGGAAAAAGCAGCTAACGGCCTGTGCCTGCCGCTAAAAGGAAAGCATCAATATAGAAAAAACATAAAACGATTCAAGCCATCGCCACCAACAACCAACCACTAAAAATGACGATACAACAAGCCATCCAAAACCGCATCCTCGTCCTCGACGGCGCCATGGGCACAATGCTCCAGCGCCACAATTTTGCCGAAGAAGATTTCCGAGGAAAGCGTTTCAAAGATTTTCGATATCCGGTTAAAGGCAACAACGACCTCTTGTCTTTGACGCAGCCTGAAGCTATCCGGGCCATCCATGCACAATATTTTGAAGCCGGTGCAGACATCGTAGAAACCAATACTTTTTCGTCCACAACCATCGGGATGGCGGATTATCACATGGAAGACTTGGTTTACGAGCTCAATTATCAGTCGGCTAAAATTGCACGTGAAATCGCCAATGAATATACTGCCAAACAACCAACCAAACCGCGTTTCGTAGCTGGATCGATCGGCCCAACCAACCGAACGGCCAGCCTGTCACCCGATGTCAATGACCCGGGTTTTCGCGCCATCACGTTCGATGAGTTGCGCATTGCCTACAAACAACAGGCAGAAGCACTCATCGAGGGCGGCGCAGACATTTTACTGGTCGAAACCATTTTCGACACGCTCAACGCAAAGGCAGCCCTTTTTGCCATCGAAGAAGTCAAGGAAGCAAAAGGCCTCGACATCCCGATCATGGTTTCCGGAACCATTACTGATGCGTCCGGCCGGACTTTATCGGGCCAAACTGTCGAAGCCTTCTTGATTTCGATCGAGCATTTTCCGCTGCTCAGTGTCGGGTTCAATTGCGCGCTCGGCGCAGACCAATTGCGTCCGTATCTGAAACGTCTGGCAAGAAATACCACGTTGAACATTTCGGCCCACCCTAATGCCGGGCTGCCCAACGCTTTCGGGCAATATGATCAAACACCTGAAGAAATGCAGGCATTGATTCGCGAATACTTGCAGGAAAACCTCGTCAACATCATTGGCGGCTGCTGCGGCACGACACCTGAACATATCAGGTTGATTGCACAAGTCGCCGCTGAATTTGAACCGAGAAAAGTGTTAAAGGCTAATTGATAGCGGCTAGACATCAATCTAACCGCTACCTAATTGCAGAATTGAAGCACAATCACAACCTTAGAACAAACAATCTAGCCACTAACAACTAGCAACTAGCCACTATGAAATACCTCCGCCTTTCCGGTCTCGAGCCGCTCATCATCACGCCCGAAACCAATTTCGTCAACGTCGGCGAACGTACCAATGTGACCGGTTCGCGTAAGTTTTTACGATTGATCAAAGAAGAACGCTATGACGAAGCCCTTGACATTGCCCGCGGCCAGGTTCAGGGCGGCGCACAGATCATCGATGTCAACATGGATGAAGGCATGCTCGACGGCGTCCACGCGATGACGACATTTCTAAATTTGATTGCGTCCGAACCCGACATCTCACGCGTTCCGGTCATGATCGATTCGTCAAAATGGGAAATCATCGAAGCCGGTTTGAAAGTCGTTCAAGGCAAAGGCGTCGTCAACTCGATTTCGCTAAAAGAAGGCGAGGCAACATTCATCCATCACGCCAAACTCGTCAAGCGTTACGGCGCTGCGGTCATTGTCATGGCGTTCGATGAAAAAGGACAGGCCGACACTTACCAGCGGCGCATCGACATCTGTAAAAGGTCATATGACATTTTGGTCAATCAAATGAATTTTCCGCCCGAAGATATCATTTTCGACCCGAATATTTTTCCCGTCGCCACCGGCATGGACGAGCACAAAACCAACGCGCTCGATTTTTTCCGCGCCACAAAATGGATTCGCGAAAATCTGCCATACGCCAACGTATCGGGCGGTGTTTCAAACGTGTCGTTCTCCTTCCGCGGCAATGATAAAGTACGCGAAGCCATGCATTCGGCATTTCTTTATCACGCCATACAACACGGGATGACAATGGGAATTGTCAATCCGGAAATGCTCGAGGTTTACGATGAAATCCCGAAAGATCTGCTCCGGTACGTTGAAGACGTTTTATTGAATCGGCGCGAGGATGCGACAGAACGGCTTTTGGAACTGGCCGAAAATTTCAAAGGCGGTAAAAAAGTCGCCGAAAAGGAAGCGCAACAATGGCGTTCAAATTCGCTTCAGGAAAGGCTGACACATGCGCTTGTCAAAGGCATCGACGAGTTCATCGAAGCCGATGTTGAACAGGCGCGCCAAACGGTTTCCCGTCCGATCGAGGTCATCGAACAACATCTGATGAACGGCATGAATGTCGTCGGCGATTTGTTCGGAAGCGGAAAAATGTTCCTGCCGCAGGTCGTAAAATCGGCGCGTGTGATGAAAAAAGCGGTCGCTTACCTGTTGCCCTTCATCGAGGCCGAAAAAGACGGCGCATCACAATCGGCGGGAAAAATCCTGATGGCAACGGTCAAAGGCGATGTACACGACATCGGCAAAAACATTGTCAGCGTTGTTCTGGGCTGCAACAA
>JAEWLD010000317.1 GCA_023393485.1 Bacteroidota bacterium | reverse complement strand
CAGCAGCGCATCCATTGCCTGGTCGCGCTTGCCTTGCCTTGTGTAAACCACGCCGAGCGCATTGAGCGAACCCGATTGCCTGCCGAGATCGTTGGTCTGCTCACCGAGTGCAATCGCGGTTTTATAATTCGCAATCGCCTTGTCATACTGGCCGAGGTAAAACAGGCAGCGCGCATAATTGTGGTAGCAATCGGCCATGCCGTATTTGTTGGCCAAAGATTCGAAAACGGCCAAGGACTTTTGAATTTCGTCGATAGCCATTTGCCATTGTCCTTTAGCGATTCTCGCGTTTGAAGCGTATAATAATGAATAAGCCTTTCCTTTTTGGTTGTCGATCTCGGTTGCGATAGACTCGGCTTCAGCGGTAAGCGTAAGCGCTTTGTCCGGATTTACCGAAACAATCCTGTCAGCAATCCGGAGCAGCGTATGGACACGGTCGACATCTTTGACGGTATGACTCCCGAGTCTTGCATTCAGACTGTCCAGCACTGCCTTCTGGGCGTTTGAAGCCGCAAAGAAAAGAAGCATTGAAAATAATGTGGCCTGCCTGAAAAATTGGGACATCGGAAAAGGTTATGGAAACAAATTTAGCTAAAAAGTTTTTTTTGCCGGCTTTTGCACCGCACTTTGGATTTACCGCTAAAGCGCGCGCAAACAGCCAAACTTGAAATTTCCGGTACATAAAACATTTAAAATGAATCAAATATGTATTATATTAGACACGAAAAATTGCTTCTGCACTAACCAAAACACAATCAAATGAACTTTCAACTTAAATGTTGCCTCACACTACTATTGGTCTGGGGCTTGCCGCAGGATACTGTCGCGCAAGATCAATATGCACAGATTCCGGCGGCGTATAGATCACATCCCGAATTGGGCAAAACCACACATTCGGCCGTCCTGAACCAGGTCGATTACGAACTTGTACACCAGCGGACGAAATATTCAAGAACCTTCGTCAATACCAACAAAACCAAAACCACGGTACAGTCGTCGGTGCCGCTGCATTATCAATCAGCAGACGGATTTTGGCGTACTATCGATTACAAACTCTCGCAGCACGGCGGTAAAATTACCTATCCCGCGCAAGATCCTTTCTTTGAATTCGATGGGGAACATTGGGCAATTCCGATCGGTGGGCAAAATATAAAAATAGACGGCAGCCGTTTTGTTTTTACAGCATCGGGCGAATCTGCAGACAAAGCGGTTGTCAAACCCATTCACGCTTCGGCAAGCAAAGCTTCGATACAAAACAACGAAGTCACATTCAAAAATGTATTGCCCGGCGTTGACAAAAATTTCACTTTGTATGAACAGGCGCTCAAATATTCGTATTCAATCAATAATGGGGATTTTCTAGGGCAAGACTTTGAAAATCTTTCGGTTGAGGAAATCGTTGAATTGCCAAATGGCTTCTCGATGCGCGAAGAAGCCGATCGTATAATTGTCTTAAACGATAAAGGTCAAGAAGCGCTCGCGTTTGAACAGCCGGTGATTTCAGACAGCAAAGTCCTCGATAGGAACCTGCGCGCACAGCCGTACCAGGCAAAATACAACCTGGTCCAACTGACGGCGCGCAAATACAAAATCCAGGTTCTGGTCGATGGCGCATGGCTGCATTCTGCCGATCGCGTTTATCCGATCAGCATTGATCCTGTCGTCACGATCACCAACAATGACATCGTCAATTCGTGTTATCTGCCAGCCTACCAACAGGCCGCTTTGAATGTAGCCGTTCCGGCCGGCGAAACCGTATTGGCGTCCGATATCAGCTATGATTTTGTCGCGGTTGACGGTTCCGGCGCATGGATGGAAGACCAGCGCAGCTTTGTTTCGGGCCCGAACGGGCAAACGCCGGTCCAGCTTGGCCAGGGCGGCGGATCGGGCACAATGACCTACAACCTCGCCAACAGTCCGATTGCCAATGTGGTTTCTACCGGGCAAATTCAGTTTATGTTCAATATTGGCAGAAACTGGGGCGGTTCCGGCTGCAATGCCACGTTTAATTTCGTCAACAGGCGGCAGGTCACGGTAACCTACGGTACAATTGAATTTGGCGACGGGCCGCTGGTGATCAATGAGTATTCGGCGGCGAACCGCAATTTCAACGACGGTTTTGGCCGGACCGAAGATTGGATCGAACTTTACAATTCAAATCCCGACACCTATTTTGACCTTACCGGATATTACCTCAGCAACAATGCCGACAACCCAACAAAATGGCAGATCCAAAGCGGCGTCGTTCCGCCAAACAGCCGCATCCTGGTGTTTTGCTCAAACCGCGACATTTCATCGGGAACGGTAATGCACACGAATTTTGACCTGACCCAGACAGATGCCGATGATGTCGTGCTCGCCGATCCGGGCGGCAACATCGTCGAATCACACCAGATGTTCATCACCCAGACCAACCATTCGTACGGCAGGACATCGGATGGCGCAAATTCATGGGGCATTTTCACCGCGCCGACGCCCGGCCAGATCAATAACGGCGGCAACACTGCGTATGCAACCAAGCCGACATTCAGCGTTGCGCCTGGAAAATATCCCGGACCGATTACGGTTTCGCTTACCTCGACAGGCACGAACGAACAAATCCGATACACTACAAATGGCGCGACACCGACAGCGGCCTCAACCCTTTATTCCGGTCCGATTTCGGTGACGCAAAACACAGTGGTCAGGGCGCGGGCATTCAGCACTGTCGCCGGCATATTGCCCGGGTTTATTGAAACCAACAGTTATTTCATCAATGACAATTCATCGCTGCCTGTTGTTTCGTTGTCGGGCGATTCAGATTTGCTCCAACTGCTCAATGGCAACACGCTTGAACCGACCGGTTACTTTGAATATTTTGAGCCTGACGGCACGTTCATCGACGAAACCATGGGCGATTTTGACCGTCACGGCAACGATTCATGGGCATACAACCAGCGCGGCATTGACTTCATCGCGCGCGACGACCACGGCTACAAGCGGCGTTTACAGCACCAGTTTTTCAGTTCGACAGATCGCACGAACTTCCGCAGATTGATTCTCAAGGCCGCAGGAAGCGACAATTATCCCGGGCAGCAGGGCGCGATGCACTTCAGGGACGTTTTTGTGCAGCGAATGTCTGAAGAAGCCGGACTCGAACTCGATGAACGACGCGCGACTTTCGTATCGCTTTTTGTCAACGGCCAATATTGGGGAATTTATGATCTGCGCGAAAAGGTCGACGACAACCAATACACTGATTATTACTACGGCCAGGATTACATTTTCAGGGACAGCGACCTGTATATCCAATACATCAAAACCTGGGGCGCGACAAATCCTGAATTTGGCAACCAGCCAGCGATTGATGCATGGAACAGCCTGACCGCTTTTGTCCAGAACAACGATATGTCCGAGGATGCAAATTTCAGTTATGTCGACAGCCAGCTCAACGTAGACAGTCTGATTGATTATTTCGTATTGAATTCATATATGGTCAACCGCGATTGGCTCAATTGGAACACATCGTGGTGGCGCGGGCTTGATCCGTCGGGCGGCGCGCTCAAATGGCGTTATGCGCTTTGGGATTGCGATGGCGTATTGGGCCATTATATCAACTACACCGGTCTGGAAGACACTTCAGCGAATGCCGATCCGTGCCAGGCCGAGAATATTCCTGTCGGTTTCGGGCATACGCAGACCATCGGCAAGTTGATTGAGGAAAACGCGTCGGTGCGCCAGCGCTACGTTACGCGTTATGCCGACTTGCTCAACACGCACTTTTCATGCGAACGCGCCACACAGGTTTTTGACAGCATCGTAGCGGTGATCGCGCCCGAAATGCCACGCCAGATCCAGCGTTGGGGCGGCAGCATGGCAACATGGCAGGCAAACGTCCAGGCTGCGCGCAACTTTCTGTTGACGCGTTGCTCGCAAACCATCAGCACCGGGCTTGCCGATTGTTATGACGTCACCGGGCCGTACGAGGCGATATTTGAAGTTGAACCGGCCGGTACCGGACAAATAAAAATGAACTCGGAATGGATTCAAAGTTATCCGTTTACCGCGCAGGTCTTGGGTAACATAGAAACCATGCTCAAAGCCGAGCCGCATGCCGGCTATGAATTCAGTCATTGGGTCGTCGATGGCGCGATGATCGATCCAAATGACACCAGCCAGGACATCGTGCTTTTGATTTCGCAGGCCACATCTGTTACGGCGCATTTCAGCCAGATAATTACCGGGGGCGAACAAGCGATCCATTACTGGCATTTCAACACGCTGAGCACGCCGCAAGATGTGACCACGATTCCCGCCGACGTTACCTTGATTCCGGGCTCGTCACCGCTGATGACCTACACCGGAAGCGGTCCGAGAGATATTGATGCGAACAACAAC
>JAEWLD010000314.1 GCA_023393485.1 Bacteroidota bacterium | reverse complement strand
TCTTGAAAGCCAAAGACACCGCGCCAGAAAAACGGTGATCTTGTCGGATATTTTCCAAAGCGGATTGACAAGTGGTGACTTGTACGGCAAGGTTTCAAAACTGATCGAATCCAATAAAGTCAATCGTCTGATCGGCATTGGCGAGATGATTTCTGAGTATAAAGACAAGTTCAAGAACATTTTGGTTTACGCGTCGACCGACGATTTCATCAATGATTTTGAGCGGCTCGAATTTGCCGACGAAACCATTTTGGTCAAAGGCGCGCGCCAATTCGAATTTGAGCGGATCGTATCAATGCTTGAGGAAAAAACCCACGAAACCGTTCTGGAAATCAACCTCAACGCCATCAGCCACAACTTGGCGTTTTATCGCTCGAAACTCAAGCCCGAAACCAAATTGATGGTCATGGTCAAGGCGTTCGGCTACGGCAACGGCGGCTTTGAAATCGCGAAATTGCTCGAATATCACAAGACCGATTATCTCGGCGTCGCATTTGCCGACGAAGGCATTTCGCTCAAAAACGCCGGAATTACGCTGCCGATCATGGTGATGAATCCGGAAACGACGAGTTTTCCGTCAATCATACAATACGGGCTTGAACCCGAAATTTACAGTATCAAAGGGCTGAAGTCATTTATAGCGATTGCCGACGAACGCAAACTGGAGCATTTCCCGATTCATGTTAAAATTGACACCGGCATGCACCGGCTCGGTTTTGAGGAAGAACAAATCGATGAATTGATTGCCATCTTAAAGGCGAATCCGTCGGTCAAAATCAAAAGCGTCCTGTCTCACATGGCGACGAGCGATGATTTAGGACACGATAAATTCGCCAAAGAACAGATCGCGTTGTTTGAAAAATTGTCGCGGCGACTGATTGATGCGATCGATATTCACCCGATCCGCCATATATTGAATACTTCCGGAATTGAACATTACCCTGAAGCGCAATATGACATGGTCAGGCTAGGCATTGGACTTTACGGGATTTCAAACGATGCTACAGAGCAAAAACACCTCGAAAACGTCGGCACGCTCAAATCAGTAATTTCACAGTTACGAACTATCGGCAAAGGCGAAAGCGTTGGCTATGGCAGGCGTTTCATGGCCGACGGCGAAACCAAAATCGCCACAATTCCGATTGGTTATGCAGACGGTATTTCGCGCCACTGGGGCAATCTCAATGGCTACGTCACAATCGCCGGCAGCCGCGCACCTGTTGTGGGCAGCATTTGTATGGATATGCTGATGGCAGATTGTACCGGAATCGACTGCCGCGAAGGCGATTCAGTGACCATTTTCGGCAAAAGCCCGACAGTAATTGAAATGGCGGCGAAATTGCAAACCATTCCGTACGAAATTCTTACCTCGATTTCGCAAAGGGTAAAACGGATATTTTATCGCGAGTAGCGGCAATTTTCTAAAGTTTTTGTTAATTATTAATGCGATTTTCTATAATTTAGTTGTTCAACTTAAAACATATCAATTATGGGAATGATGTCAGAATTTAAAGAGTTTGTCGCAAAAGGCAATGTCATGGATTTGGCTGTTGGTGTCATCATCGGCGCTGCGTTCGGAAAAATCGTCACTTCCTTGGTCGAAGACGTGATTACACCGGCGCTATTGACGCCGGCCCTGAAGGCTGCGCATCTCGAAAACATCGAGCAGCTCAAAACCGATGGCGGAATCTTGTACGGGAAATTCCTCGGCGCAGTTATCGGGTTTATTGTAATTGCCTTTGTAATATTCCTATTGGTGAAAGGCGTCAACAGCATTCGCAGGAAGCAGGAAGAACCTGCAGCGCCGCCGGCACCGAGCAATGAAGAGAAATTGCTGATGGAAATCCGTGATTCGTTGCGCAATAGGTAATCCGCTATACTATATATTCTAACCTTACCCGAGGCGCAGCCTGATTGTATGAGCGTAATAAAACCGCCCAACCAAAGGCGGTTTTTCTATTTAGAAATTTTGGCGAATCAGCCGGTTTTCCCGTAACTGGGGTAACTTCAAAATTACTAAATTGACTTATTGGGGAAAGGGCGATGAGTCCCTAAAAAATACTATCGACAATGGAATGCGGAAAACCCGTAAAATATCTTAAATCCCCGACGTCGCAAAATGGCAATCCCAACCTTGGCAGCGTCCAAAAAAGTTCCCAAAATCTCGGCTTTCAACCGAAATTCTACCTAATTTTGTACTGCTAAATTTATTCGTATGAAAGTCGCAGTCGTTGGCGCCACCGGAATGGTTGGCGAAATCATGTTGAAAGTATTGGCCGAAAGGAATTTTCCGGTAACAGAACTCATTCCGGTCGCTTCGGAGAAATCCATCGGCAGGGAAATCGAGTTCAGGGGCGCGAAATATCCTGTGGTTTCAATGCAGACGGCAGTCGATATGAAGCCGCAAATTGCGCTGTTTTCGGCCGGCGGCGATACTTCAAAAGAATGGGCTCCGAAATTCGCGGCTAACGGCACGACGGTGATCGACAACTCGTCAGCCTGGCGAATGGACGACACCAAAAAACTGGTTGTCCCTGAAATCAACGCCAACGAACTGACGGCATCGGACAAAATCATCGCCAACCCGAACTGCTCAACAATACAGATGGTTTTGGTGCTCGCACCGTTACATAAGAAATACGGAGTAAAACGCGTGGTCGTATCGACTTACCAATCGGTGACCGGAACCGGCGTAAAAGCGGTTCGTCAACTGGAGAATGAATACGCCGGAATACAAGGCGAAATGGCCTACAAATACCCGATTCATCGGAACGTAATCCCGCAAATTGACGTCTTCGAAGAAAATGGCTATACCAAAGAGGAAATGAAAATGGTTCGCGAAACCAAAAAAATCCTCGCTGACAATACAATCGCGGTGACATCAACCACGGTCAGGATTCCGGTTGTTGGCGGACATAGCGAATCGGTCAACATTGAATTTGAAAGGGATTTTGACCTGGCCGACATCCGCAGAATGATGCATGAAACACCTGGAATTACGCTTCAGGACAACATCGATACCTTCACTTACCCGATGCCGATGTACGCCGAAGGCAAAGACGATGTCTTCGTTGGCCGCATCCGCCGCGACGAAAGCCGGCCAAACACGCTCAATATGTGGATTGTTGCCGATAATCTGAGAAAAGGCGCCGCAACCAATGCCGTTCAGATTGCGGAATATCTGGCAGCAAATAAGCTTGTTTGATTTGCTGTAAGCCGTAAGCATCTATCGCATGGAGCTTATACACATGAAAAAATCGGTTCTCTTTCAATTTCTTCTCGGGCTCGCAGTATTGTTCGCAATACTCTATCCGTCATTGGATGGCGTTGGTCACCTTGAAAAAGAATTGACCTCAACCCACTGTGACCATCATTACACCGAAGGCAAGAATGAAATCAACCACACTCATCAGGGCTTTGAGAAGTGTTTTGCATGTGAATTTATGTTCAGCCAATTTATTGCCTCTGAAATCTTCATGTTTGTTTTTAGGAAACCGATAGTTCATTCGGGATATGTGGTTTCCATTTCAAAGGAAATTACCCAATTTTTCCGCGGCAGCCTATTTTCGCATCGCGGCCCACCGGTCTATTGTTAACCGAATTCCCGGTTCGGGAAAAATTTCTTTAACAATAAATCATTTCCATGAAACATATTTTTATTGCCCTAATCCTGGGGCTTACGGCTATTTCGTATGGCCAAAACAGCATTTCGGGAACGGTAACCGACAGTTATGATATGCCTTTGGCCGGCGCATCAGTTTACGCGCCCGAAATCCACAAAAGTACCGTGACCGACGCCGACGGAAAGTACACGCTTAACAGCGTGCCGCCCGGTCAAATCAGAATCATTTTTTCCTATATCGGCTTTAGGTCATTGGAAAAAAACATTGCGTTCCGAAAAGAAATGACACTCGATGTCATCATGGCCGAAAGCGTCCACCAAATGGACGAAGTCATTGTATCCACGGCATTCAACAAACTACAGTCGCAGAACGTCATGAAAGTCGAACATGTCAGCGTCAGATCGATGCAGCAACAAGGCGTCGCGACATTGGCCGAAGGCTTGGCCACAATACCCGGGGTTTCGCAAATTTCCACCGGAACATCGGTCGGCAAACCTGTAATTCGCGGTTTGAGCGGCAATCGCGTGCTCGCTTATTCGCAAGGCATCCGGCTCGAAAACCAGCAGTTTGGCAACGAACATGGGCTGGGTCTGAGCGATTCGGGCGTTGAGAGCGTAGAAATCATCAAAGGGCCGGCGTCTTTGCTGTATGGCTCGGATGCGCTTGGCGGCGTTTTATATTTCAATCCTGAAAAATTCGCCGATGCGAAGACGTTCAAGGCCAATGTCGACCAGAAAATTTTTTCGAATACACTCGGCAGCAATACTTCGATCGGCGCAAAGGGCTCAACCGAAAACTGGAAATTCCTTGCGCGCGGCGGCTATGCGACACATTCAGATTACGAAATCCCCGACGGCAATCGCGTTACCAATACGCGCTACAACGAAACCGACCTGAAAGTCGGAATCGGACATAGCAATGCGAAGGTTTCAACGGTTTTTAGGTACAACTTCAACAAACTCGACATCGGTATTCCAGAAGACGGCTTTGACGATCAGACTACGACAAAATCGCCCGATTATCCAAGGCAACTTATCATCAATCAAATATTCAGCTTGCACAACGATTTCTTCTTTGGCAAATCGAAACTCGACACTGATATCGGGCTTACGGCCAACGACCGTAGCGAGTTTGAAGACAGTAAGGTCGCTTCCCTGCGCATGAAACTCAATACACTGAGTTACAATATCAAGTACAATTTACCGAAAATCGGCGCGCTGGAAGCCATTGCCGGCGTGCAGGGTTTGTCGCAGACCAACAAGAATTCGGGCGCGGAATATTTGATTCCCGACGCAATCACAAACGACTTCGGCATTTTTGCAACGGCCAGATATGATTGGAAAAACAATGTATTCCAAGCAGGCGTCCGTTATGACAACCGCGCAATTGAGAGCCAGGCCCATGGCATTGCAGGCGAAGAAGGTTACTTTGGCAAAGCCGGCCGTTCGTTCAATAGTTTCAACACATCCATAGGTTACAAAACAACCGTTGACAATTTGATTTTACGGTTGAATCTCGCCTCGGGCTTCCGTGCCCCGAACTTGGCCGAATTGACTTCAAACGGCGTACACGAAGGCACGAACCGTTACGAAATCGGAAATGCGAATCTATCCAACGAACAGAATATCCAGGGCGATCTGAACATCGAATTCAGGACTGACCATTTCGAGTTTTTCGCAAACGGGTTTTATAACCACATCAACGACTACATTTATGCGGCACCGACCGGGGAAACGCTTGAAGACAATGCGGTTTTTGCTTACGTGCAACACGGCGCCGCGTTATTTGGAGGCGAAGCTGGAATTCACCTGCATCCGCATCCGCTTGACTGGCTGCATTTCGAAAGCAGTTTTGAAACCGTAACGGGAAAAAGAGGCAATGGCGACAACTTGCCGCTGATTCCGGCCAGCAATTGGAACAATACGATTCGAATGGAGTTCAAATTGAAAGATTGGCTGGATGAAGGTTATGCGCGGTTCAACGTAGCAACAACTTTCGACCAGAACAACGTTGGGGATTTTGAAACACGTACCGGCGGTTATAGTTTGGTGAACCTCGGATTTGGCGGAAAAATCATTTTGCATGACGCGGTTTTCAACGTCAGCCTAAGTGCGAACAACTTATTCGATAAAACGTACGTGGCGCACTTGTCGCGGCTCAAGCCCGAGGGCATTCCAAATATTGGACGTATGGTCGTGTGCGGCGTGGAGTTTAATTTATAGATAAAAGCCGTTAAGTGCATCGGATTGTCCAGTCGCGATGCTTAACGGCTTTCGCTTAGATTACAAACCTCGTTTCGGCAAATCGTGCCGTTCTACCGAAACTTCAATATTTTGGAAACTTTCGCCCGTCGCAAAAACAGTCTTGCCATCGGCTTGCTTTACTTTTAATTTAAACGTCGAATAGTTGTCTTTTTCATCGCCGACTTTGATTGTGCTGGTGACGGCGTCGAATTTCCACCGCTTTCCCTTGGTCATTTTCCTAAGCGCCGCAAAATCCTGCGAGTTGTGCTCGGTGCTGATTTCAAAAGTATGATCGGGATAAAGCCTGAAGGTCGCACCTTTAAAGCTGTCGACGAGCGTGCCGTAATGCGGATTCGACGGTTTTTTGAGCACTTCTTCGGTACGCCATGCGCCAATGAGCAATGAATCGGCAAGTTTTTGGCCGATGGCACCAGTCGATACCAGCAGACAAATCATCAATAATTTTTTCATGGCTAGAAACGATTATCGCCGTCGAGTAAATTTCCGAGCCCGCCGAGCAAGCTGCCTTCTTCACGTCTGCTGCCACCGGCTTTTGGCGCCGATGCGATGATGCGGTCGGCCAATCTTGTAAACGGCAGCGATTGTACATAAACGGTTCCCGGCCCGCGCAAAGTCGCATAAAACAAGCCTTCGCCACCAAAC